>NZ_JBTCWL010000003.1:0-95156 GCF_054325275.1 Oryzihumus sp. | reverse complement strand
GCTCGGTCTCACCCTTGGGGGTGACCTTGCCGACCAGGAGGTCGCCGTCGCGGACCTCGGCACCGATGCGGATGATGCCGCGCTCGTCGAGGTCGGCGAGGACCTCCTCGGAGACGTTCGGGATGTCCCGGGTGATCTCCTCCGGGCCCAGCTTGGTGTCGCGGGCGTCGACCTCGTGCTCCTCGATGTGGATCGAGGAGAGGACGTCGTCCTGCACCAGGCGCTGGCTGAGGATGATCGCGTCCTCGTAGTTGTGGCCCTCCCACGGCATGAACGCCACGAGGAGGTTCTTGCCCAGCGCCATCTCGCCGCCGTCGGTGGCTGGGCCGTCGGCGATGACGCCGCCGGCCTCGAGACGGGCACCCTCGTCGACCACGACACGCTGGTTGTACGACGTGCCCTGGTTGGATCGGGTGAACTTGGCGACCCGGTAGGTCTGGTAGGTGCCGTCGTCGTTGGCCACGGTGACCGTGTCCGCGGAGACCTCCTGGACGACCCCGGCCTTCTCGGCACGGACGACGTCACCGGAGTCGAGCGCGGCGCGGAACTCCATGCCGGTGCCGACCAGCGGCGCCTCGGAACGGACCAGCGGCACCGCCTGGCGCATCATGTTCGAGCCCATGAGCGCGCGGTTGGCGTCGTCGTGCTCGAGGAACGGGATCAGCGCGGTCGCGGCCGAGACCATCTGGCGCGCGGAGACGTCCATGTAGTCGACCTCGTCGCCGGGGACGAACTCGACCTCACCGCCCTTGGTACGGACCAGGACGCGGTCCTCGGTGAACCGCCCCTCGGCGTCGATCACCGCGTTGGCCTGCGCGATGACGTGCTCGTCCTCCTCGTCCGCGGTCAGGTAGTCGACGTCGTCGGTGACCTGGCCGTTGACGACCTTGCGGTAGGGAGTCTCGACGAAGCCGAACGCGTTGATCCGGCCGTAGGTGCCGAGCGAGCCGATCAGACCGATGTTCGGACCCTCAGGGGTCTCGATCGGGCACATGCGGCCGTAGTGCGAGGAGTGGACGTCACGGACCTCGAAGCCGGCGCGGTCACGGGACAGACCACCGGGGCCCAGCGCCGACAGGCGACGCTTGTGGGTCAGACCCGCGAGCGGGTTGTTCTGGTCCATGAACTGCGACAGCTGGCTGGTGCCGAAGAACTCCTTGATGGAGGCGACGACGGGCCGGATGTTGATCAGCGTCTGCGGCGTGATGGCCTCGACGTCCTGCGTGGTCATGCGCTCGCGGACGACGCGCTCCATGCGGGACAGACCCGTGCGGACCTGGTTCTGGATGAGCTCGCCGACGTTGCGCAGGCGGCGGTTGCCGAAGTGGTCGATGTCGTCGACCTCGACGCGCAGGTCGACCTCCTTGCCGTCGCGGTGACCCTTCATGGTCGCGTTGCCGGCGTGGAGGGTGACGAGGAACTTGATCGTCGCGACGATGTCCTCGATGGACAGCACCGAGGCGTCGAGCGGCTCCTCGAGACCGAGCTTCTTGTTGATCTTGTAGCGACCGACCTTGGCCAGGTCGTAGCGCTTGGGGTTGAAGTAGAGGTTGTCCAGCAGGGTCTGGGCAGCCTCACGCGTCGGGGGCTCACCCGGGCGCAGCTTGCGGTAGATGTCGAGCAGCGCGTCGTCCTGGCCGGCCGTGTGGTCCTTCTCCAGGGTCTGGCGCATCGACTCGAAGTCGCCGAACTCCTCCAGGATCTGGGCCTCGGTCCAGCCCAGGGCCTTCAGCAGGACCGTGACGGACTGCTTGCGCTTGCGGTCGACGCGGACGCCCACCATGTCGCGCTTGTCGATCTCGAACTCCAGCCAGGCGCCGCGGCTCGGGATGACCTTGGCCGTGTAGACGTCCTTGTCGGAGGTCTTGTCGGGGGTGCGCTCGAAGTAGACGCCGGGGCTGCGGACCAGCTGCGAGACGACCACGCGCTCGGTGCCGTTGATGACGAACGTGCCGCGCTCGGTCATGAGCGGGAAGTCGCCCATGAACACGGTCTGGCTCTTGATCTCACCGGTGGTGGTGTTCATGAACTCCGCGGTGACGAAGAGCGGCGCGGAGTAGGTCATGTCCCGCTCCTTGCACTCCTCGATGGAGTACTTCTGCTCCTCGAAGCGGTGGTCGCGGAAGCTCAGCGACATGGAGCCGGAGAAGTCTTCAATGGGCGAGATCTCCTCGAAGATCTCTTCGAGCCCGGACTTGTCCGGGACGTCTCCCCGACCGGAGGACTTGGCCTGCGCCACGCGAGCCTGCCAGCGCTCGTTGCCGAGCAGCCAGTCGAAGCTCTCCGTCTGGAGGGCGAGCAGGTCAGGAACTTCCAGGGGTTCGCGGATCTTCGCGAAAGAGAGACGGCCGGAAGCCGTACGAGCAGTGGACACAGTCTGGGTCGCGTTGCGCGAGGCAGCCAAGGATGGTCCTTCCACGGGCCTTCTGATGTGAAGTCAGCGCACGCCCATGGCCCCGGATCCAATCAGCCGAAGACACAGCAGAAGCTGCGGCGGAGGAGACGGGTCGAGACATTAGGCAGCGCAAAGCGACAGCATACCTGTATAAGGGCGCGTTCGTCCACCTGCCACCCGGGCCCCCACCCGACGGCGTCTCGACGTGCACCGAGGATGACGGTCCGCGGTCCCGCCGTCAAGGTCAACGGCCGCAAGATCGGCGCCCAGGGGTCAGAAAGCCTCCACCTTTGACACCAGCCACCGGCCGTCCACCAGGCTCATCGTGAGGATGACGCGGTTCTGGTCGACCTGGGGGCGGTCGAGCTTGGCCGAGGTGGTGGCCTGGTTGACGAAGGCGAGGACGCGGACGGTGTTGTCGCTGGCGCTCATGACGCCGACCTCGCTGGCGCGGGCCTGAACGACCGCCTGGTTCGCCACCGCGAGCGGCTTGACGCTCTGCTTGGTGCCGTTGTCGAACTCGGTCCGGAACGCCCCGGTCAGCAGCGCGTCCACCTGGGCCGTGTGCTGGTCGAAGGTCTTGTAGTCGTAGCTGAGCATCGTCTCGACGGCCGTCCGCGCGGCGGCGGTCGCGGCACGGGTGCCGTCGCGGCGGTCGGCGGCGCGGCCGGACTCGACCCACAGCAGCAGGGACACCGCCAGCGCCACCAGTGACAGCCCGAGGCCGGCCCAGGCCAGCAGCCGGGCGCGCGGCGAGGCCTCACGGGGCGGCGCGGTGGCCTCCTCCGGCTTCGCGGCCCGCGGAGGGATGACCCGTGTCGAAGGCGCGGCGGCCGGGCCGTCAGCGGCCGGCGCGGCCGTAGGTGCCTCCGGAGGCGTCGTCGGCCCGGCGGGTGTCGTCACCGGCGTGGTGTCGACGGGCTGGCCGTCGACGACCGGGGCCGCCGGGGCGGCGGTGCGCTGCCGGCTCCGCTCGCCGGCGACCCTGCGCCGGGCGGGACGGTTAGCCGACGAAGTCAAGGTTGATCACCTTCCAGGAGTCACCACTGCGCTCGAGGTCGAGCCGCAGCCGGTAGGTCTTGTCCACGGGCTGGGGCGTGGCCGCGTTGGCGGTGGGGGCGACCACGCCGACGATGACCCGGGCCGAGTCCGAGTCGGAGGAGACCAAGGCCGCCTCGGCGGTCTTGACCGAGGACACGGTCTTGTTGTCGACGACCACCTTGCGCAGGTCGGCCAGCTTGGACTGGTAGTCGGACCGGAACGTCCCGCCGGCACCGGCCAGGACCTGCTTGCCGTAGTCGTCGAAGCGGCGGTAGTCCATCGTGATGAAGTTGACCGCCAACTGCCGGCCGGCGGCGAGGGCCGCCGCCCCGGACGCGTCACGGTCACGCTCGGTGAA
Source organism: Oryzihumus sp. (assembly GCF_054325275.1). Lineage (NCBI taxonomy): Bacteria > Bacillati > Actinomycetota > Actinomycetes > Micrococcales > Intrasporangiaceae > Oryzihumus > Oryzihumus sp. Next base: position 91,362 of record NZ_JBTCWL010000003.1, on the reverse strand, counting down.
GTAGCCGCGGCCCTGTGTGAAGCCCACCAGCGCGGCCACCAGGAGCACGACGACGGCAAGGGCGGCCAGGACTTTCGGGGACGCCGAGGACACCCGCGCCACCCGGGCGCGGGCCGGGAGCCTCGGGCTCATCGCGCTGCGCTCTGCATCATCCACAGCCACGTGTCTACCCCACCGGACCCCGCCGGGGGCAAGGGGGCCGCCACGTTGGGAAGGTCACTGCCCTGGGTCAGGGCCGCGTTGCCCAGCGGCACCGGCATCCCGTCATACGACATCGGGTAGGAGGACCCGGCGCCGCTGGAGGCGCCCGGCGCGTTCTGCGCGCCGCGGACCGTGGAGGCCGAACCACGCGGCAGCGTGCACCGGGCGCCGGTGTTCACCGGGGGCAGGTTCCTGGTCTGGTCGGGGCCGATCCGGTGCGTGCCGCCGTAGCCGGCGGTGCAGGCCGGCGGGTTGTCGGCGTTGAGGACCAGGCCGAAGTGGGCGGTGCCGTCCCCGGGGACGACGGTGTAGCCACCCGCCACGACGTCGGGGTAGGTGATGAGCATCTGCTGGATCCCGTCGATGCGGGACGTGGTCACCTGCCCGATCGTGACGAAGTTGGACAGCAGGGTCGCCAGGGGCGTCTGGTTGTCCTTGATCAGCCCGTCGAGCTCGTGCGAGGCGACCGCCCCGCGGTCCAGGACCAGGCGCAGGTCGGGGTCACTGGTGCGCAACGTGTCGGACAGGTCGGCGAAGTTGCCGATGAAGTCCTTGATGTCCCCGGAGCTCGCGCGCTGGGTGTCCAGGACGATGCGGCCGTCGTCGATGAGCTTCTTGGTCTCGGGCAGGGCCTCGGTGGCCGACCGGGTGAGCGCGTCACCGGAGTCCAGCAGGCGCTGGAGGTCGGCGCCGCTGCCGCCGAAGGCGTTGCCGAGCTCGTCGACCACGGTGGCGAGCTGCTTGCGGTCGACCGACTTGACCGTGTTGTCCAGGTGCAGCAGCAGGTTGTCGATCCGCAGCGGCGCCCGGGTGTCCGTGCGCGGGACGGTGGCCCCTGCTGCCAGGTAGGGGCCGCCCTCGTGCCGGGGCTGGAAGTCGAGGTACTGCTCCCCCACCGCCGAGCGGTTCTCGACCACGGCCAGGGTGTCCTTGGGGACCTCGGTGCCGCGGTCCAGGCGCATGTCGACCAGGACGCCGTCCTTGGTCAGCCGCAGCTTCTCCACCTTGCCGACGGTCACGCCGCGGTAGGTCACCTCGGCACCGGTGAAGATGCCGCCCGAGTCGGCGAAGTCCGCCGAGACCAGGTAGCTGCCGCCCAGGATCTTGTCGGTCAGCCCGACGAACCGGGCGGAGAGCACCGACACCGTGATCAGGGTGATCGCGGCGAACACCGCGAGCTGGATCTTGGTCGCGCGCCGGATCACGCCGCACCTCCGGTCTGGAAGAGCGTCAGCCAGGACGGCTCACCCTCGCCGGTCGAGGCCTCCCCGGCCCCGAGGCAGATGAGGAGCGAGCAGGAGGAGCTCTTGCTGGTGGTGGGGCTGGGCGTGGAACCGCCGGGCAGCCGTGGCAGGGAGAGCGTGGGCTTGGGGAGCGACGGCAGCGAGGGCAGCGAGGGCAGCCCGGGGCCGGTCGGCTTGCTGCCGGGGGCCGTGGGCAGGCCAAGGTTGTTGGACACGGTGCCGAGGTTCATGTCCGCGGTCGCCCACAGGTTGGTGTAGTCACCGCGGATGGTGTTGACCGCCTCGTCCGGGAAGGGGTAGGTCAGCAGCAGCTGCAACGACTTGGGCAGGTCGTCGCCGGCCCTGTTCAGCTGGGTCAGGATCGGTGAGATGGCCTTGAGGTTGGCCACGGTGTCGTCCTGCGAGGCATTGATGACCTTGGTGCCGACCGCCCCGAGCCGGCTCAGCGACTCCAGCATCGTGGTGAGCTGCCGACGCTGGTCCGCGAGCACCTTGAGCCCTTGGGGAAGGGTGTCCACGGCCTTGGCGAGGTCGTCCTTGCGCGCGGCGATTCGCGCCGAGAGGCGGTCGATGCCCTCGATGGCGCGGACGATCTCGGACTTCTGCTTGTCGAGCCCGCTGACGAAGGTGTCGAGCTGGCCGACGAGGTCCCTGATCTGGGACTCGTTGCCGTTCATGGCCTTGTTCAGCTCGGTCTCGATGACCTTGAGCTGGGCGACCCCGCCGCCGTTGAGCAGCAGCGACATCGCGCTGAGCACCTCCTCGACCTCGGGGTTGCGCCCCGTGCGGCCGATCGGGATGTTGTCGCCGTCGGACAGGGAGCCCTCAGGGGTGCTGTCGGTCGGCGGTGCCAGCTCGACGTACTTCTCCCCCAGCAGCGACGTCTGGTGCAGGGAGGCGACGGCGTTGTCGGGCAGCTTCACCGACTTCGGCAGGCGCAGGGTCACCCGTGCCGTCCAGCCGTTGAGCTCGATCTTCTCGACCGCACCGACGGTGACCTCGTTGACCTTGACGGCGGACTGTGGCACCAAGTCGAGCACGTCGGCGAACTCTGCCGTCACGTGGTAGACGTCACCGCCCTGGGCTGCGCCACCGGGCAGCGGCAGGTCGTAGGCGCCCTGGCAGGCGGCCACCGAGCCGACCGCGAGCACGGCCACCGCGGTGCGGGCCAGGCCCGCGAACCCGCGGCGCGGGATACGGCTGGCCGCTGCGAACAGGGAAGCGGTATGACGCGTCATCGCGAGCCTCCCAGCAGGCCACCGAGGGTCGGGTCGGCTCCGCGGACGTCCGCGGCGGACTCACCGTCCTGCCCCGCGCCACCGGCCGGGGCCGGGGTCAGCGCCGGGTCGGACGGAACCGGCGAGAGCAGGTTGAGCGGCAGGCCGGCGCCGCCGGGCAGGGAGGGCACCTTGAGCAGCTTCTGGATCGTGCTGCACAGCTGCGTGTTGCCGGTGCCGGTCGGGCCCGTGATCAGCGAGCACAGGAGCAGGGCCGGGTCCTTGAGCTGGGCGGCGTTGTTGCGCGTGTCCAGCGTCCCCGACTTCGGGTTGTAGGCGTTCTGCAGATTGCTGATCGCCACCGGCGCGTTGTCGAGCGTCTCCGCCAGGGCGTTGCGCTGCTTGGCAATCGTGCTCGTGACCGAGGTCAGCTGGCCGATGTCCGTCTTGAGGACGGCCCGGTTGTCGTGCACGAAGGAGGAGGTCTCGGACAGGGCCACCGCGAGGTTCTTCAGGGCCGCGGCGAGGTCCCCCCTCTCGCCCGCCAGCTGGTCGGAGACGTTGGCGAGGTCGGTGTTGAGCCGGCGGACCTGCGTGTCGTTGGTGGCCAGCATGCTGGTGAAGGACTGGAGGTTCTTCACCGTGGAGAACAGGTCGTTCCGGCCGCCGGACAGCGTGGACAGCGCCAGCGACAGGTCGTGGTTCGTGTCGTGGATGTTGGTGCCCTCACCCTTGAGGTTCTTGGCCCCGGTGTCGAGCAGGTTGGACAGGGCACCCTCCTTGTTGGCGCCCTGCGGGCCCAGGGCCACGAGCAGGTCGTCCAGGCTCGTGGAGATCCGGTCGAGCTCCACGGGCACCGCGGTGCGGTCGAGGCCGATGCGGGCACCGTCCCTCATGACCGGCCCGGAGGTGTATGCCGGGAGCAGCTGCACGTAGCGGTCGCTCACCAGCGAGGGAGCCACCACGGCCGCCTTGGCGTCGGCGGGCACCTTGTACTTCGCGTCGAACTCGAAGGCCACCGCGACGTGGTCACCCTCGGGCTTGACCGAGAGCACCTTGCCGACGTGGACGCCGAGGATGCGCACGTCCGAGCCGGGGAAGAGGCCGACGGCTCGGGAGAAGGAGCCGGTGACCTTGATCGTGTCCGGGCGCGGCCACAGGACCACCGCGGCCGCCACCAGGGCGAGCACGGCGGCCACCGCGATGACGCGCGCACCGCGCCCCACCGCCGGCGTACTGCCCCGGCGGACCCGCCGGCGCGGCGGCTTCGCCGCCGGTGCGGCGGCGGCCCCGGCCGGGGCATCGCCGAAGACCTCGCTCCCGAGGTCGGGCATGACGTCGGTCGCCTCGTGGTCGGTCCGGTCGGTCACGGCTTGATCCCCCCCACCGGGACGGTCAGGTTGGACACGAAGGTGTCGAACCAGCGGCCCGTGCCCAGCGTGTTGGCGAAGACCCGCGTGAACGGCGCCATCATCGCGATGGTGCGGTCGAGGTCCTTCTCGTGCTTCTGCAGGACGGCGAGCACCTGGTTGAGCTGGTCCAGGGCCGGCTTGAGCTGCGCCCGGTTGTCGCGGACGAGCCCGGTCAGCTGCTGGGCCAGGGCCGAGGTGTTGGTGAACAGCGTGTGGATCGCCTCTCGGCGGGCGTTGAGCTCGGCCATGAGCAGGTCGGCGTCCTTGATCAGCGTGGCCGTGCTGGCGTTGCGGTCGGCGACCGTCTTGCTCACCGAGTTGGCGTGGGCGAGCAGCGTCTTGAGCTCGGCGTCGCGGGAGGCGACGGTGCGCGAGAGCCGGCCCAGCCCGTCGAGGGCGGCCTTGACGTGTTCGGGGCTGTCCTTGAACTCGTCGGCCATGACGTTCAGCGACCGCGCGAGCTGGTCGGTGTCGATCCGCTCCGACGTCGTGGCCAGGTCGGTGAACGCGTCGACCACGTCGTAGGAGGACACCGTCCGGGCCAGGGGGATCTCGGTGTCGGTCTTCATCTGTCCGGCCCCCTTGGGGTCCAGGGCGAGGTACTTCTGGCCGAGCACGGTCTTCATGCGCACCGACGCCCCGGTCTGCGGCCCGAAGGCGGCCGGCTCGGTGATCTTGAAGTCGACCCGCACGTGCGAGCCCTCGAGGTCGACGCCGGTCACCTTGCCGACCTTGACGCCGGCGATGCGGACGTCGTCGTCCTTCTTGATGCCACCCGCCTCGGTGAACGCCGCGGCATAGCTGTCGCCGCCGCCGATGAGCGGCAGGTTCTGGGCGTTGAACGCCAGGACCAGCAGCACGGCGAAGAAGGCCAGGCCTGCGGCCCCGATCGGGACGGGGTTGCGCTCGCGGAACGGGATGCTCATGAGCACCTCGCCGTGTTGACCGAGTACGACGGGGTCAGGACCGTGCCGGTGGGCAGCTTGACCGTCCCGTTGAACCGGCACAGGTAGAAGTTGAACCAGGACCCGTAGGTCGCGGTGCGGGTGATGGTCTCGAGCTTGCCTGGCGTCGTCGTCATGAACTTCTCGAAGGTGGCGGTGTTCGCGGGCTTGTTGAGCGTCGCGGCGAGCGCGTTGAGGTTGGCGATGTCGGACCGGATCGGCTGACGGGCCTGGCTGAGCAGGTCGGCCGTCGACCCGGCGAGGTCGTTGATGTTCGTCAGCGACGCACCGATCGCCGAGCGGTCGGCCGACAGGCCTGACACGAAGCGCTGGAGCTGGTCGAGCAGGTCCCCGAGCGCCTTGTCGTGGGCGTCGACCGTGGACAGCACCGTGTTGAGGTTGCCGATGGTCCGCCCGATGACCTGGTCCCTGTCCGCCAGGGTCGAGGTGAGCGACGCGGTGTGCGCGAGGAGGGAGTTGATGTTGCCGCCCTCCCCCTGCAGGACCGAGATGATCTCGCCGGAGAGCTCGTTGACGTCCTTGGGCGACAGCGCGGCGAACAGCGGCTTGAACCCGTTGAACAGGACCGTCAGGTCCAGGGCCGAGTGGGTGTGGTCGAGCGGGATCCTGGCACCGTCGCGCAGCGGGGTCGGCTGCCCGACCCCCTGGCTGAGGGCGAGGTAGCGCTCACCGACGAGGTTGCGGTACTTGATCGTGGCGATCGTGCCCTGGGTCAGGACGCTGGTCTTGTCCACGGTGAAGTCGACCAGGGCCGTCGTGCGGTCGGTGTTGACCCGCACGTCCTTGATCTCGCCGACCCGGACGCCGGCGATGCGGACGTCCTGTCCGGGGACGACACCGGTGACGTCCTGGAAGACAGCCTGGTAGGTCGAGGTGCCCCCGAACTGGAAGTTGGCGATGGTCGCGGCCAGGGTGCCGAACGCGAGCAGCGTCACCGTGGCGAAGATGATGAGCTTGACCAGGCTGGACGTGGTCTTCACTGCTGGCTCACCACCGTTCCGCGCAGGAGGGGACCGGCCAGGAGCGCAGTGATGGCCGACGGCCGGCCCTGCTGCTCCGGGTCGAGCAGCGCCGAGATGACCTGCTGCTCGGCGACCGTGCCGGCCAGGCCCGAGTCGGCGTTGGCGATGCCGGCGCCCTGTGTCGAGGTGAAGTAGCTGGGCAGGTCCGTCGCGGCCCCGTCGGGGAAGGCGCTCTGCGCGCTGTTTCCGGCCCCCGAGGTGCCGTCGTCGAACTTGGTGCCGGGCCGGGGGTTGGCCTGCGACTGGTGCGGGTTGGGCAGGCCGAGGCAGCCCGGGCCGCGGTTGTCGTTCCAGGCCGGCTCCTCACCGGGCTGGTAGGCCGCGCGCGGCTTGGTGACCTCGAGGGTGATGTGGAACGTGTGGTTGCTGAATGCCTGGTTGATGTTGGGGACCCAGTGCGACAGGCCCTGCGCGAAGCAGGGGTAGATGGGCGAGTAGCGGGCGAAAGTCCGCAAGGTGGGGCGCTGGACGGTGCCGACCTGGATGATCCGGTCACCGTTGGCGTTGAGGAACCCGGTCGCCGTGTTGGCGAACCCGGCCGTGCCCGCCAGGAAGCCGGCGAGGGCGTCCTTCTTCTCGACGATGGTCGTGTTCGTGGTGATGAGCGACTTCAGCATGCGCATGAGGTCCGGCGCGGCGTCGGCATACGTGGAGGCCATGTCGGCCAGCCCGCTGATGTCGGCCTGGATGGTCGGCATCTTGGGGTTGATCTGCTTGAAGTAGCTGTCGGCCATGACCAGGTTGTCGCCGAGCTGCTGCCCGCGGCCGTCGAGGGCGGAGGCGAGGGCGTTCAGGGTGGCGGAGAGCTTCTCCGGCTTGACCGTGCGCAGCAACGGCAGCAGGTTGTCGAAGACCTGCTCGAGCTCGATCGCCACCTTGGTGCGGTCCTGGCCGATGGTGTCCCCCGCCTGGATGTGCTGCGCGGACGCGTCGGCCGGTGGCACGAGGTCGACGTAGCGCTCCCCGAACAGGGTCTTGGGCAGCAGGCGTGCCCCCACGTTGGCGGGGATCTGGTCGACCTGGTCCGGCTGGAGGGCCAGCTGGATGCGCGCGCCCTGACCCGTGGTGGTGATGTCACGGACCTCGCCGACGATGAGCCCGCGGATCTTGACGTCGGAGGACGCCTGAAGCTGGTTGCCGATGCGGTCGGTCAGGAGGTTGACCATCACCACGGGGGTGAACCTCTTCTGGAACGAGGCCACCGACAGGCCCACCAGCACCACGAGCACCGCCAGGAAGGCCGCACCGTAGGTGTGGTTGCTCAGCCGCGACATGGCTCCGCCACGCTGTTCCGTCACGTTCGTCAACCCGCTATTCGCACTGTCGTGGTGGCGCCCCAGACGGCCAGGCTGAAGAAGAAGTCCACGATGTTGATCGCCACGATCGAGGTCCGGACCGCCTTGCCGACGGCCACGCCGACCCCCGCGGGACCCCCGGACGCGGTGTAGCCGTAGTAGCAGTGGATCAGGATGATCACGACGGCGAAGACCATCACCTTCACGAACGACCAGAACACGTCCACCGGGGGCAGGAACAGGTGGAAGTAGTGGTCGTAGGTGCCCTTGGACTGGCCGAAGTAGCTGGTGGTGATGAACCGGGTCGCCGCGTAGGAGGAGAGCAGGCCCAGCACGTAGAGCGGAACGCAGGCGACGAACCCGGCGATCATGCGGGTCGTCACGAGGAACGGCAGGCTGGGGATGCCCATGACCTCGAGGGCGTCGACCTCCTCGCTGATGCGCATGGCACCGAGCTGGGCGGTGAAGCCACAGCCGACGGTCGCGGCGAGGGCGAGTCCGGCGACGAGCGGCGCGATCTCACGGGTGTTCAGGTAGGCCGAGATGAAGCCGGTGAAGGCGTCGGTGCCGAGCTGGTTGAGGGACGAGTAGCCCTGCAGGCCGACCTCGGTGCCGGTGAAGAAGGCGAGGAAGGCGATCACGCCGACGGTGCCGCCGATGACCGACAGGGCCCCGGTGCCGAGGCTCACCTCGGCCAGGAGGCGCACGACCTCTTTCTTGTATCGCGTGAGCGTGCGCCCGCTCCACGCCAGCGACCGCACGTAGAAGCGCAGCTGCCCGCCGAGGTCGTCCAGGGCGGCCACCGGCCTGCCCACGATGTCCTGGACCTTGCTCATCGACTCACCTCCTGCCGGTCAGATCTTCTGGGGGACGACTTGGAAGTAGACCGCCGTCGCCACGAAGTTCACGACGAACAGCAACATGAAGGTGATGACGACGCTCTGGTTCACCGCGTCGCCGACACCCTTGGGACCGCCACCGGCGGTCAGCCCCTTGTACGCGGCGACGATCGCGGCGATGGCGCCGAAGATCAGGGCCTTGATCTCGCCGGTCCACAGGTCCGGCAGCTGGGCCAGCGCGGTGAACGAGGCGATGTAGGCACCCGGGGTGCCGCCCTGGATGATCACGTTGAAGAAGTAGCCACCACAGACGCCCACAACCGACACGAGCCCGTTGAGCAGGACCGAGACGAGCATGGCGGCGATGACCCGCGGCACGACGAGGCGCTGGATCGGGCTGATGCCCAGCACCTCCATTGCGTCGATCTCCTCGCGGATCTTGCGCGAGCCCAGGTCGGCGCAGATGGCGGATCCGCCGGCACCGGCGATGAGCAGGGCGGTGACGATCGGCGAGGCCTCCCGGATCACCGCCAGGACGCTGGCTGCACCGGTGTAGGACTGCGCACCCAGCTGGCGGGTGAGCGTGCCGAGCTGGAGGGCGATGACGGCGCCGAACGGGATCGAGACCAGCGCCGTCGGCAGGATGGTCACGCTGGCGATGAACCAGCTCTGCTGGATGAACTCCTTGGTCTGGAACGGGCGTCGCGGCAGCGCCCGGAGCACGTCCAGGGCGAGGGCGAACAACGACCCGCTCTGTCGGAGCGCGCCGGTGACCGGGTTGCTCACGAGATGGCCCGTTCTGGCTCGGCGTGCTCGGTGTGCTGGGAGACACCTGGAACGCCGGCGTTCTTGGACATGAAGGACCCGGGCGGGGGGATCACGCCGTTCTCGCGGCACCACTCCCCGGCGGGCCGCTCGGCGCGCCTCCGGGTGCCGTCACTCGTCTGGAGCTGGAGGGCGATCGGTGGCAGCGGGGGCAGCTCCTGGCCCTGCTCCTGAGCGAGCTCGTCGGCGTCCTTCTCCTCGGACATGCCGATCGGTCCGATCGTCTGGGCGTTGAGGAACTGCCGGACGACCGGCTCCTCGCTGGAGAGCAGCATCTCGCGGGGGCCGAACATGGCGAGGTGCTTGTGGTAGAGCAGGCCGATGTTGTCCGGGACCGTGCGGGCGGTGTTGATGTCGTGGGTGACGATGAGGAACGTGGCGTCGATCTGGGCGTTCAGGTCGATGAACAGCTGGTTGATGTAGGACGTACGCACCGGGTCCAGACCGGAGTCCGGCTCGTCGATGAGCAGGATCTCGGGGTCGAGCACCAGGGCCCGCGCGAGCCCGGCCCGCTTGCGCATCCCACCGGAGATCTCGCCGGGGAGCTTGCCCTCGGCGCCCGCCAGTCCGACGAGCTCCATCTTCTCGGTGACGATCCGCTTGATCTCGGACTCGTTCTTCTTCGTGTGCTCGCGCAGAGGGAAGGCGACGTTGTCGTAGAGGTTCATCGACCCGAACAGCGCGCCGTCCTGGAACAGCACGCCGAAGAGCTTGCGGACCTCGTAGAGGTCGTGCTCGCGCAGCCGGGTGAGGTCCCTGTCGTTGATCCAGATGGAGCCGGCATCGGGCTTGAGCAGACCCACCAGGGTCTTGAGGAACACGGACTTGCCGGTGCCCGACGGGCCGAGCATCACCGAGATCTCGCCCGCCGGCAGCGTCAGCGTGACGTCGTTCCAGATCATCTGGGACCCGAACCTCTTGGTCAGTCCCTCGACCTTGATCTCAACGCCCACTGCCTCACCTCTTCCCGATCGGCACCCAGAGGCATCGCCCTGTGAGCGGGTCGACACGTTAACGACGCAGCGCGGAGCAAGTTACGCGCGAGTAGCGCCAGGCAGCGACCGCCGCGCCCCTGGGTCAAGGCTGGAGTGTTTCGGATTTCTCGCAACATGAAAAGGGGCAAATCGTATGGCCGAGATCACCGTGCCCCACCCGTAACTCAGGCACCACACAACGGACGCCCAGAGAGCCCGGACACGACAACGGCGGGACAGACCAGATGGTCTGTCCCGCCGTTGTTCAGCGAGGCCCCGGCAGTGTGGTGCCGGGATCAGCTCACTTGAGGGTGACGGTGGCGCCAGCGCCCTCGAGGGCAGCCTTGGCCTTGTCCGCGGCCTCCTTGTTGACCTTCTCCAGGATCGGCTTCGGGGCGCCGTCGACCAGGTCCTTGGCCTCCTTCAGGCCGAGGTTGGTGAGGGCGCGCACCTCCTTGATGACCTGGATCTTCTTGTCGCCCGCGGCGTCGAGGATGACGTCGAACTCGTCCTTCTCCTCGGCAGCGGCCTCGCCGCCGGCGCCGCCGGCCGCGGGGGCGGCCGCAACGGCGACCGGGGCAGCGGCGGTCACGCCGAAGGTGTCCTCGAACTGCTTCACGAACTCGGAGAGCTCGATCAGCGTCATCTCCTTGAAAGCCTCGAGCAGCTCGTCAGTGCTGAGCTTCGCCATGATGGCGTTCCTTCCTGTTAATGCCGTGAGTGGCGTTGGTTGTTGTTGGAGCGTGGGCTCGGGTGTTGACCCGTGCTCAGCTCTCGTCGCCACCCGCGGCGACGTCTTCGGTGCTGGCCTCGACGGCCTCGTCCGCAGCGGCCTCGGCCGGAGCCTCGGCAGCGACGGGGCCCTCCGCCTCGACCTTCGCGCGCAGGGCGTCGACCACACGGGCCGTCTGCGACAAAGGAGCGGCGAAGAGGTAGACAGCCTTGCTGAGCGAGGCGTTCATGGCGCCAGCCAGCTTGGCCAGGAGAACCTCGCGGGACTCGAGGTCCGCGAGCTTCTTGATCTCGTCAGCGGTCAGCGGCTTGCCGTCAAGCACGCCGCCCTTGATGACGAGGAGGGGGTTGGCCTTGGCGAAGTCACGCAGGCCCTTGGCCGCCTCCACCGGGTCACCGGTGATGAAGGCGATCGCCGAGGGGCCCGTGAGCTGGCCGTCGAAAGCCGTGACACCGGCTTCCTTGGCAGCGATCTGGGTCAGCGTGTTCTTCACCACGGCGTAGCTGGCGTGCTCACGCAGGGAGCTTCGCAGCTGGGTCAGCTGCGACACGGTCAGGCCGCGGTACTCCGTCAGCACGGCCGCACCCGAGCTGCGGAACTTGTCCGTCAGCTCGGCGATGGCTGCCGACTTCTCGGGCTTTGCCATGCGGGGCCTCCTTCCGGGTGAATGCCGGCGAAGTCACCCCAGACACGAGAAAAGCCCCCAGCGCAGGACGCGGGGGCTCCGGGCACATCAGGACGAGCCTGTATGCCGTTCACGTGCGTGGCCTGCGCTGGTCGCCCGCTCTGCTGCGGAACCTTCGGTCTTCGCGCTGACGCACGAGGACAACCGGCGGTCTTTGGTCAGGTGCCAGAGTACGGGCCGGTGGCTGCCCGGGTCAAAACGGGCGGCCACCGGCCCGGCCGGCCGCTACGGCGCGGTCGTGGTCTGGGCCGCCGGCGGCGCCGTGATGGTCACCGGCTCACCGAACCTGGACAGCAGCACGGTCGTGGAGATCGCCTGGCCCTTGGCCGTCATGGTGCTGACCACCTTGTGCGGCCGGTTCTGGACGTCGACCCACATGTCGACCTTGAGGTCCTTGAGGTCGGCGTCGGAGAGCTGGGCGGCCAGCGCCGGCGCCAGGGCCTTCTTGATCTGGGCCGCGGTCGGCGACGACGTGTAGTGCGTGGTGGCCACGCCGTCCACGGTCTCCTGGCCGACGACCTTCTGGTCCGCGACGGCGTAGTTGGAGACCTGCTGCTCGGGCTGCATCTGCTTGATCTGCTCGAACAGCGGCGCCAGCTGCTTGGAGAGCATGTCCGTGCCGCCCTCCTTGGCCACGACCCACTTGCCGCCGACGGGAAGGGCCGCGGACTTCAGGTAGATGGCCGGGGACTTCAGGATGAGCTCCATCGGCATCGAGCCAACCTTCATGGTCAGGTGCTCGGCGACGCCGTTCTCCGCGGAGACGTCCCCCTCGCCGGTGAGGCCCTGGGTGCCGCCGGTCGTCACGGTCATCTTGAGGTGCATCGTCTTCGCCCCCTTCATCGCCGTCTGCAGGCGGGGGGTGAACGACGAGGCCTGGACCACGTCGCCGGGCTTGGGTGCGGCGGTCGTCGAGGACGCGCCAGTGGCGGTGCTGCTGCCGCCGCCGGAGCAGCCGGCGACCGCGAACAGTGCCGAGCCGGCGAGAACGGTGAGGAGCTTCTTCATCTCTCATCCCCCTGGCGAGGTCGAGGTGCGTGGACGGCGAGCCGCCGTGAGTGCCAGAGGCAGGCGGGCCGCTGTTCGAGCATAACCACGACGTGCGGCAGCGGTCGCCGGCCGGGGCGGGCGGGTCAGTGACCGCCGGTGGAGGCCGAGGGCTGGGGTGGGAGCCGGGGCGGGTCGGCGACCTCGTCCTGCGCCGGCCGGGTGACGTCGACGTCCTGGCCCCAGCGGGTGTACGTCGTGACCGTGGGCCCCTCCCCCGGCTTCGTGGAGCTGATCCGCGCCGGCAGGCCGTCCTGGTCGATCCAGACCTCGACCGCGACGGAGCCGGTGAGCCGGTCGCGCACCTGCGCCTGGAGCTCGGCGGGCAGGAGCGGGAGCATCGCCGCCGCCTGGATGCTGCCCTTGTAGTGGGTGGTCTGGCGGTCCCCGACCCGCTCGGTGCCGACCGTCATGAACGGCGCCGCGCCGGCATACAGGCGCACCTGGTTGGCCGGGTTGAGCGAGGCGGTGATGACCGCGACCACCGGCGCCATCATCGCCGAGAGCTGGTCGCCGCCCGTGGCCGAGAGCCGCAGCCACTTCCTGCCCGGCTGGGAGGTGTCGGAGATGTAGACCGAGTCACCGAAGACGCGCAGCTCGGTGCTCTCGCCGTTCTGGTCCCCCGAGAACGACAGGCGCGACTTCGCACCGTCGATGACGATGTCCCCGGACCCGGTGCCGGTCGGCCCCTGGCTGGAGAAGTGCACCGCGCGCCGGGACTCGATCCGCTTGACCATGTCGCCGAACAACGGGCCGGCGGCCACGCGCTGACCCGCGGAGTGCTGCGGGACAGGGGGCGAGTCATCGCAGGCCGGCACGCCCAGGGACAGCACCAGGGCGGCAACGACCGAAGCCGCGCCGGGGAGCCCGGCGCGGCTTCGTCGTGTGCGGAGGAAAATCAGGCCTGCGCCTCTTCCTCAGCCAGCAGGTTGCGGGTGCGGTTGGGGTCCAGCGGGATGCCGGGGCCCATCGTCGTGGTCAGCGTCGCCTTCTGGATGTAACGACCCTTGGCCGCGGACGGCTTGAGTCGCAGGATCTCCTCGAGGGCCGCACCGTAGTTCTCCACCAGCTTGGCCTCGTCGAACGAGGACTTGCCGATGATGAAGTGCAGGTTGGCGTGCTTGTCGACGCGGAACTCGATCTTGCCGCCCTTGATGTCGGAGACGGCCTTGGCGACGTCCATGGTCACCGTGCCGGTCTTCGGGTTGGGCATGAGGCCGCGGGGACCGAGGACCTTGCCCAGGCGACCGACCTTGCCCATGAGGTCGGGGGTGGCGACGACGGAGTCGAAGTCGAGCCAGCCGCCGGCGACCTTGTCGAGAAGCTCGTCGGAGCCGACGTAGTCGGCGCCGGCCGCGGTGGCCTGCTCCGCACGCTCGCCGGTGGCGAAGACCAGGACCCGGGCCGTTTTGCCGGTGCCGTGCGGGAGGTTCACGGTGCCACGGACCATCTGGTCGGCCTTGCGCGGGTCGACGCCCAGACGCATGGCAACCTCGACGGTCGCGTCGTACTTGGTGGTGGAGGTGTCCTTGGCCAGGCGCACGGCCTCGAGCGGTGCGTAGAGCTTGCCGGCGTCGATCTTCTCGACGGCGGCGCGGTAGGACTTGCTGCGCTTCACTTCTGCTCCTGTGTGTTTCGTGGTGGTGGTGGAGTCGTGGTCCTCGGGCCAGCGCGTGGCCCTGCCACTGTCGGCCTGCCGGGGCCCACCTCGGGGAGGTGGGCTCACCGGCATACCGGCGGTTCGAGCGGGACGAGCCCGCTCAAGCCTGGTCAGCCCTCGACGGTGATGCCCATGGAGCGGGCGGTGCCGGCGATGATCTTGCTCGCGGCGTCAATGTCGTTGGCGTTGAGGTCTTCCATCTTCTGCTGGGCGATCTCGCGGACCTGGTCAGCGGTGAGCTTGGCGACCTTGGTCTTGTGCGGCTCGCCGGAGCCCTTGGCCACACCGGCGGCCTTCTTGATCAGCTCGGCAGCCGGCGGGGTCTTCGTGACGAAGGTGAAGGACCGGTCCTCGTAGACCGTGATCTCGACCGGGATGACGTTGCCGCGCTGGGACTCCGTCGCAGCGTTGTACGCCTTGACGAACTCCATGATGTTGACACCGTGCTGACCGAGGGCCGGGCCCACGGGCGGCGCGGGCGTGGCAGCACCGGCCTGGATCTGCAGCTTGATGAAGCCGGAGACCTTCTTCTTCTTGGGAGGCATGCTTGGGGGTCCTTTTCTTGTGGTGTGGGCCTACGCCGTGGGCGATGACCCGGTTGCAGCGTCCGCGGACGGACGTCGTCCGGTCAGATCTTGGCGACCTGGTTGAACGACAGCTCGACCGGGGTCTCCCGGCCGAAGATCGAGACCAGCACCTTGAGCTTCTGCGACTCGGCGTTGATCTCGGAGATCGTGGCAGGCAGGGTCTCGAACGGACCCTCCATGACGGTGACGGACTCGCCGACCTCGAAGTCGACGACCTTGATGTCGGCGGTCTTCTTGGCGCCGGCCTTGCCGGGAGCGGCCGCCTCTTCCTTGGTCTCGAGGTTGGGGGCCAGCATGGTGAAGACCTCATCGAGGCTCAGCGGCACCGGCTGGTGGGTGTGGCCGACGAAGCCGGTGACACCCGGGGTGTGGCGCACGGCGCCCCAGCTCTCGTCGGTGAGGTCCATGCGGACCAGGACGTAGCCGGGCATCCGGACGCGACGGACCAGCTTGCGCTGGCCGTTCTTGATCTCGGTGACCTCCTCCATGGGGACCTCCACCTGGAAGATGTAGGGCTCCATGTTGAGGCTGGTCACGCGCGTCTCGAGGTTGGTCTTCACGCGGTTCTCGTAGCCCGCGTAGGAGTGGATGACGTACCAGTCACCCTCCTGGCGACGCAGGGCGTCCTTGAACTCCTTGATCGGGTCGGCCGACTCGGTCGGCTCAGCGGCCTCGGTCGCCTCGGGGGTCTCAGCCGCCTCGGCGGTCTCGGCGACGACGTCGCCGGCCTCCGGCGCAGCCGTCTCCTCGACAGAGGTCTCGACGACGTCGACGTCAGCACCGCTCTCGCGCGGCGCCTCGGAGCTCCACTGGTCGGACACGCTGGTGACCTACTTCCGTAACTCTGGTCTGTCGGCCGCCAAGGGGCGGCCGTGGGCCGGGAACCGGCCGGGACGGGCTAGCTGCCGAACACCCACAGGATCAGCTTGCCGAACCCGAAGTCGAGCACGGACACGTAGAGCATGACCGCGACGACGAACACGATGACGACGCTGGTGTAGGTGAGCAGCTCGTGGCGGGTGGGCCGGACGACCTTGCGCAGCTCGTCGATGATCTGGCTGACGAACAGCCCGACGGCACGGAAAAGACGCGTGACAACGTTGCCGCGCTTGCGGGACGACCCGCCGCGGCGGCCTGAGCCGCGGGTGTCGGCCGTGCTCACGTTCGTCACTGGTCCTCTTCTCGGTTGCTGACCTGTGACCTTCGGCGTCGGCACTCCTGGCTGGGATGCCGACGCCGAACGTCATCGGCATCTACGACGCAGGGCAGGAGGGACTCGAACCCCCAACCGCCGGTTTTGGAGACCGGTGCTCTACCAATTGAGCCACTGCCCTACGGGTGGTATCGGGCATGCGTCAGCATGGTTGTCGTCAACCACCCAAGGGGCGAGCATACGCGAGGGACGGGGCCCAAAGCGAACTCGCGGTGATGCCCGACCATTGTGCCCGACCCGTGGGGGTGGTCTCGACCCCGGGCCACGTTTTTCTTCTGACGCACAGCGACGGGCGACCGGAGCGCGGACGCCATGGCACGGCATACGGCAGGTCTGGGACCATGATGTGCGTGACCGAGTCAGCTGCCCCCACCGTCCCCGCCCGCCGCATCTCCCGGCGCATCGGCGCCATCGCCGAGTCCGCCACGCTCGCCGTCGACGCCAAGGCCAAGGCGCTCAAGGCCGAGGGCCGGCCCGTCATCGGGTTCGGTGCCGGGGAGCCGGACTTCCCGACGCCGGACTACATCGTCGAGGCCGCGGTCGCCGCCGCGCACGACCCCGCGAACCACCGCTACACGCCGGCCGGCGGGCTCCCGGACCTGAAGAAGGCCATCGTCGCCAAGACCGCGCGCGACAGCGGGTATGCCGTGACCCCCGAGCAGGTCCTCGTCACCAACGGCGGCAAGCAGGCCGTCTACAACACCTTCGCCACGCTGCTCGACCCGGGCGACGAGGTGCTGCTGCCGGCGCCGTACTGGACCACCTACCCCGAGGCGATCAAGCTCGCCGGGGGCACGCCGGTCGAGGTGTTCGCCGGCGAGGACCAGGGCTACCTCGTCACCGTCGAGCAGCTCGAGGCCGCACGCACCCCGCAGACCAAGGTGCTGCTGTTCTGCTCTCCCTCCAACCCGACCGGGGCCGTCTACTCCCCCGAGCAGGTCCGCGCGATCGGCGAGTGGGCCCTCGCGCACGGCATCTGGGTCGTCACCGACGAGATCTACGAGCACCTGACCTACGACGGGGTGCGCTCGGCGTCGATGCCGGTGGAGGTGCCCGGCCTGGCCGACACCTGCGTCGTCCTCAACGGGGTCGCCAAGACCTACGCCATGACCGGCTGGCGCGTGGGCTGGATGATCGGGCCCAAGGACGTCGTCAAGGCCGCGACCAACCTGCAGTCCCACGCCACGTCCAACGTGTCCAACGTGTCCCAGCGCGCTGCCATCGCCGCGCTCAACGGCTCGCTGGACGCCGTCGAGGAGATGAAGGTGGCCTTCGACCGGCGCCGCCGCACCATCGTCGACATGCTCAACGAGATCCCCGGTGTCGACTGCCCGACGCCGCAGGGCGCGTTCTACGTCTACCCCTCGGTCAAGGGCGTGCTCGGCAGGACGATCCGGGGCAAGGTGCCGACCACCTCGGTCGAGCTGGCCGAGCTGATCCTCGACGAGGTCGAGGTGGCCGTGGTGCCGGGTGAGGCGTTCGGGCCCAGCGGCTACCTGCGCCTGTCCTACGCGCTCGGGGACGCCGACCTCGCCGAGGGAGTCGGCCGGATCCAGAAGCTGCTCGCCGAGGCGCACTGACGCACCCCTGACCGCGGCCCGTCCCCGAGCAGGGGCGGGCCGCGGTCGCGTCCGGACCCGACCCTTCGCCCGCTCAGTGGCCGCTGCGGGCCAGGGTGACCAGGTCACGCACGCCGGCATCGGGCAGGTAGGCCCGGCTCAGCACCAGGCCGATCCGCGGCAGGGCGGCCTCGTCCGGGAAGACCAGGTAGAGCGGCTCGAAGCGCGGCTGGAACTTGGTCTTGAACGCCTGCAGCGAGCGGAAGCCGTAGTAGGGCTCCAGCGTCTGGCCGAGCCGGTCGAGGAAGGCGTCGAGGGCGTTGCGGTCGGGCCCTGGCTCCTGCGCGACGTCGGACCCGCCTGTCTCGGCGGCGCCGCCCGGCGGCGCGGCGCGGGCCAGCGGGGCGCCGGACAAGGACACCGTGGTGGCGCCTTCCCCGCGGAAGGCCATGCAGGCCGAGGCGATGAGGAACTCCATCGAGTAGCGGAAGCCGCCCGGCAGCCGGCGCATCACGTCCAGGGTCCACCCGACCGGTGCGCCGCCGCCGGGAGCGCAGATCGGCATCCACGACGTCAGCCCGTGGACGGTGGAGTCGGCGTCGACGGCCAGGCCGACGCGCACCTGCGGGTCGAGTGCCTCGTCCACCCCGCCGAGGGTGAACCCCATCTCGGGCAGGCCCTTGTCCTCGACCCACTCGCTGGAGATCGCCTTGACCTGCAGCTGCAGGCCGCGGGGCTGCTCGGACAGCGGACCGACACGGAACGTGATGCCCAGTTTCGCCGCCTGGTTGAGCGCCGTGCGCACGTCCTGCCACGCCTTGCCGGTGAACTCCAGGCGGGGCAGGTCGATCACGGCCTCCTCGGCGACCTGCAGGGCGTGCCACCCGTGGGCGAGCGCATGCCGGGCGGTCTCGGCGGTCACGGTGAACAGGCAGGGCACCAGCCCGGCCGCGTGGGCGGTGTCCGCGAACGCGCCGAGCAGCTGCTCCCGGTCGGCCTCACGCGCCGCGACCGGGTCGCACAGGCCGAGGGCCACCCCGGCGTGCACCCGGTAGGCGACGTAGCCGGTGCTGCGCTGGTCGGTGAACCAGCGGTTCTCCGGCCAGGTGGTCATCCAGGCCAGCCGGTTGACCGTGCCCTCGTGCTGCAGCAGCTCGGTCGCGGCCGCGCGCTGGTCCTCGTGGGCCGGGGACAGCAGGCTGCCGGCGGTCCGACGGGCCCGGCGCCGGGACGGGTTGCGGAAGGCGCGCCGGCCGACGACGAGGGCGGCCAGGCCGATCCCGTTGCCGAGCAGCTCGTACAGCCCGGCCGGCCACCCGGGCAGGTGCCTGACGGCCAGGTAGACCAGGCCGGCGACCTGCGCCAGCATCGCCAGCCCCACCAGTGCGACCGCCCAGCGCCAGGCCACGCGACGGCCCTTGTACAGGCTGCGCGCCAGCCAGAGCCAGAGCACCGCCTGGATCGAGGCGCCCAGCAGCGTGTCGGCGTTGGCCAGCTCCTCGTGCTTCTGCTGCACCGACAACGTGGCGAACAACGGACCACCCCCGGGCGCCACGGCGGTGACCAGCCCCTCCACGGCGGCGAGCACGAACAGCCCCGAGGCCAGCAGCCGGTAGTCACGACGCGTGAGCTGGCGCCAGGCCAGGTGCGGGCGGCGGCCGAGCAGGACCGGACCGAGCGCGAGGCCGAAGAGGACTGCCAGCGTGTGCTCGACGTCGAACAGCGCGCCGACGTGCGCCAGCGACACCAGCGGGTATGCCGCGAGCAGGACCCGCACCCGCCCTCGCCACGGCGGGCGCAGGGTCGCGGTCGCCGCAGCCGCGGCACCGAGGAAACCGGCCGACATACCGGCGTCGGTCTGCCGCGCCAGCCCGTCCGCGTAGCCGTAGCCGTGGCCGCGGGCGAGGGCCAGCAGGCCGGCGGTGCCGAGGACCCCCACCAGGTGGGAGGCGACCAGGGCGGTGGCGTAGCGACCCGTGCCGAGCCGGACCTCGGCGAAGCCGCCCAGGGCGAGCAGGCCCACGAGGATGGGCAGGTACTGGACCGGCTCGAGGGCGAGGACGGCACCTGTCACCGGGGTCCACCAGCGGCCCTGCCCCAGGGACGGCAGGCCGAAGGCGAGGTCGGCGCGCAGCGGACGTCCCGCGAGCGGGCTCCACAGGCTGCCGGTGACGACGCCGACGACCAGCGCGACCACGGCCAGCGCGACCGTGAGGGGCGCCTGACGCAACAACGCACCCGTGCGGGCCATCCCCCATCCTTGGTGCGCGGGAGGCCTGTGTCCCACCAGCAGATGGGTGATGGGTCCTCGGTCCCTCGCGGGGCGGCGGGTGGCGTGGCAGGCTCGGTGCATGAGCGACAACGAGTCCTACGACGAGTACAGCGTCGACGACGAGACCCAGCTGCAGCCGGGTGACACGCTCGACGACCGGTACCGCGGCGTGGAGGACATCCTCGACGAGGGCTGGTCACCGCCGGAGCGGCCCCGGGGCGTCAACGCCTTCGGGACGACCGCCTCGGAGCAGCACCAGGGCGAGAGCCTCGAGCAGCGCATGCGTCAGGAGGAGCCGGACCCGTCAGCCGCCTTCGACGACCCGCTCGAGGACCGCGAGGAGGATCCGGACGCCCCGCGCGAGGAGGACGAGTTCCTCGACGACGGCGAGGTGGGCGACCGCCGCGCCGGCCGGCTGGTCGACCCGGACGAGGGCGTCCACGAGGACGAGGAGTCCGAGCTGTGGGGCGGCGACGTCGGCATCGACGGTGCCGGCGCCTCGGCCGAGGAGGCCGCGATGCACGTGGTCGAGGAGTGAGCGGCACCGCGGGCTGACCGATCCCGGGGGTGGCCACCAGCCGGGGCTGACACACTGTCGCGCATGCATCGACCGGTCGACCGGCTCCCGAAAGCGCACCTGCACCTGCACTTCACCGGGTCGATGCGCCTGTCCACGCTGCTGGAGCTGGCCGCCAAGCACGGCATCTCGCTGCCCGAGGCGCTGACCTCGGGCTGGCCGCCCCGGCTGCGCGCCACGGACGAGCGGGGCTGGTTCCGCTTCCAGCGGCTCTACGACATGGCCCGGGCCTGCGTGCGTGACGAGGCGGACATGCGCCGGATCGTGCGCGAGGCCGGCGAGGACGACGCTGCCGAGGGCTCGCGGTGGCTGGAGATCCAGGTCGACCCGACCTCCTACGCCGTGCACCTCGGCGGGATCACCCCGACGCTGGAGATCGTGCTCGACGAGGCGGCCAAGACCTCGGCCGAGACGGGCACGGCGGTGGCCGTCGTCGTCGCGGCCAGCCGCATCCGGCACCCCCTCGACGCCCGCACCCTGGCCCGGCTGGCTGCGCGGTATGCCGGGGACGGGGCGGGCACGGTGGTCGGCTTCGGGCTGAGCAACGACGAGCGGCGTGGGGTGACCGCGGAGTTCGCCCCGGCGTTCGCCATCGCGCGCCGTGCCGGGCTGGCGTCGGTGCCGCACGGCGGGGAGCTCCTGGGCGCATCCGCGGTGGCCGAGACGCTGGACACCCTGCGGCCCGACCGGATCGGGCACGGGGTGCAGAGCGTGCAGGACCCCGCGGTGCTCGAGCGGGTCGCCGAGGGCGGCACGACCCTCGAGGTGTGCCCCGGCAGCAACGTGGCGCTCGGCGTCTACACCGAGGACTCGGCGGTGCCGCTGCGGGAGCTGGTCTCGGCCGGGGTGCAGGTCGCGCTGGGGGCCGACGACCCGCTGCTGTTCGGCTCGCGGCTGGCCGCGCAGTACGAGACCGCGCGGGAGGTGCACGGGTTCACTGACGCCGAGCTGGCCGAGCTGGCCCGCGGGTCGATCCGGGGGTCGCGCGCGCCCGCCGGTACGAAGGCGGCCCTGCTCGTCGACGTCGACACGTGGCTGGCTTCCTCGCCACTGACGGACGCTCCGCGCCCTTGACGTCAAGCGCAGTTGACCTCCCACGATGAGGCATGACCTTCACCCCTGAGGAGCTGGCCTACCTGGCCTCGCAGCGGCTCGGCCGGCTGGCCACCATGGCGCCCGGCGGCGACCTGCAGAACAGCCCCGTGTCGTTCCACGTCAACGCGGACGGGACCATCGACATCCCCGGCCGGCGGATGGGGGCGAGCCGCAAGTTCCGCAACGTGCAGACCCACCCGCAGGTCGCCTTCGTCGTCGACGACATCGCCTCGGTCACTCCCTGGGTGGTGCGATGCCTGGAGATCCGGGGCGAGGCGGAGGCGCTCACCGACGTCGACCCGCCGGCGCCATACTTCTCCCGCGAGGTCATCCGCATCCGGCCCCGCAGGGTGATCAGCTTCGGGATCGCTGACGGTGCGGCCCCGGCCGCGCGCAACGTCGGCTGACCGGCACGAGCCGGTATTCCGGGTTGCCGGGTTGCCGGCTAGAGGGTGAGCCCGACCAGGACGGGCTCGTTGACGAGCGTGACGCCGAAGGCTTCCTGCACCCCGTCGCGCACCTCGCGCGCCAGCGCCAGGACGTCCGCAGCCTTGGCGCCACCGCGGTTGGTCAGGGCCAGGGTGTGCTTGGTCGACAGCGCCGCGGGTCCGGGCAGCCCGTAGCCCTTGGTGAAACCGGCCTTGTCGATGAGCCACGCGGCGCTGGTCTTGACCATGCCGTCCGGCGCGGGGAACTCCGGCGGCGGTGCCTCGGCACCGAGGCGGGCCTGCGCGCGGTCCTGCAGCGCGGCATACGCCTGGGGCGACAGGACCGGGTTGGTGAAGAACGACCCGCAGCTCCACGTGTCGTGGTCGGCGGGGTCGAGGACCATGCCGCGACGGCGACGCTGCTCGAGCACGGCCGCGCGCGCGTCGGCGAGCGGCACCCGCTCCCCCTCCGCGACGCCGAGGCCCTGCGCCAGCGCGGCGTAGCCGACCGGCTCGGACAGCGTGCCGATGCGCAGCTGGAACACCACGTCGAGGACGACGTAGCGGGAGGTCGCCTTGAACAGGCTGTGGCGGTAGGTGAAGGCGCAGTCGGCGTTGGCGAAGGTGCGCACCTGCTCTTCCCGGCGGTCCCAGACCCGCACCTGGGCGATGGTCTGGGCGACCTCCTGGCCGTAGGCGCCGACGTTCTGGATCGGGGTGGCGCCGGCGCAGCCGGGGATGCCGGACAGCGCCTCGACGCCGGCCCAGCCCTCGGCGACCGCGCGGACGACGACGTCGTCCCAGACCTCGCCGGCGGCCACGCGCACGGTCGCGCCACCGCACTGGTCGGCGGACTCGACGGTGATGCCGGAGGTGGCCACCCGCACCACGGTGCCGGCGAAGCCCTCGTCGGCGATGAGCAGGTTGGACCCCCCGGAGACGACCAGCAGGGGCTCGTCGGCGTCGTCGACCTCACGGACCGCGTCGACCAGCTCGTCGGTCGTGGTCACGGTCACCAGCCGGGCTGCGGGACCGCCCACCCGCATGGTGGTCAGGCCGGCCAGCGGGGCGTCGTGCTCCTCGCGCATGCGGTCAGTCCAGGGCGACGACGGCCAGGGCCCGACCCAGGACCTTGTCGCCGTTACAGGTCGCGGTCAGCTCGACGGTGGCCCGCTTGGCCTCCTCGTCGACCGACTTCACCACGCCGGTGACCTCGACGTCGGCGCCGGTGTCGTGGGGCACGGCGACCGGCCGGGTGAAGCGCACGCCGTAGTCGACGACCCGGCCGGCGTCACCGACCCAGTCGCTGACGACGTTGACGGCGGCGGCCATGGTGAACATGCCGTGGGCGATGACGTCGGGCAGCCCGACCGACGTGGCGAAGCGCTCGTCCCAGTGGATCGGGTTGCGGTCCAGCGACGCCCCGGCGTACTGCACAAGGGTGGCCCGGGTGATGTGGACGGTGCGGCCGGGCAGCTCCTGGCCTGCCTGGACGTCGGCGACGGACAGGGCCATCACTCGCCTCCCCGGATCACGATGGTCGAGGTGGCGGTGCAGACGCGCTCCCCCTCGGTGGTGGACAGCTCCGTGCGGGTGGTGACCATGGCGTGGCCGCCGGCCTCGCGGACGGTGTCGACGTGCAGCTCCCCGACGATCTCGTCGCCCGCGGTGATCGGCCGGTGGTGGGCGAACTTCTGCTCGCCGTGCACGACCCGGCTGAAGTCGATGCCCGCCTCGGGGTCGACGATGAGCTGCTTGTCGCACTGCTGGGCGATGAGCACGGCGAACGTCGGCGGGGCGATGACGTCGCGGTAGCCGCGCGCCCGCGCCTCCTCGGCGTCGGTGTGCACGGGGTCGACCGCGCCCACCGCCTCGGCGAACTCCCGGATCTTCTCCCGGCCCACGGCGTACGGGGCGGTGGCCGGGTAGGTGCGCCCGGCGAAACTCGCGTTCACGGCCATGGCGACCACCCTAGGGGAGCACGCTCGGGCACGAAAAACGGCCGCCCCCGCAGCGCGTGCGGGGGCGGCCGGTATGCCGTGTGGCGTGACCTCAGCGGGTCTCGCGGTGCTGCGTGTGCTTGCCGCAGCGGGGGCAGAACTTCGCCAGCTCCAGACGGTCAGGGTCGTTGCGGCGGTTCTTCTTGGTGATGTAGTTGCGCTCCTTGCAGTCCACGCACGCCATCGTGATCTTGGGGCGGACGTCGGTGCTCTTGCTGGCCACGGGGCAACCTGCTCTCGAAACTCACGGAAGAACTACGGGTAGGGCGCGTGCGCAGCGAGCGCGCAACGACGCACCAGAGTACGCGATCCCGAGCTAGATCCCGAAATCACGCTGGTAGCGGGGGCGGGACTTGAACCCGCGACACCACGATTATGAGCCGTGTGCTCTGACCACCTGAGCTACCCCGCCAGGGGTTCCGGTGACCCGGTCGGCCGCCCCGAGGGACGGCCGCCGGACCCGGACTGAGCCCCAATAGGGAATCGAACCCTAGACCTTTTCCTTACCATGGAAACGCTCTGCCGACTGAGCTATTGGGGCAAGTCGAACGGCTGTCGCCGCCCGGCTTTGCGTCGCCGAGAGTACACGTTCCCGGCCCCGGACCTGAAATCGGCGCCCCCGCGGCGGTGTCACCCCTTCGGACGGTCCCGACGTAGCGGGCGATGCCCCCTTTGGTGGAGCGCGCCACGGAGTCACGGGCATAGACCGGAACCGGCCACTCGGCCACACATCGACTCCATCGTGAAGGGGGAGCCATGCGCCATCGGTATCGCGTGACCCTGGTCGCAGGGGTCACGGCCATTGCCTCCGCGCTGCTCGCCGCGCCCGCCCGGGCCGGCAGCAGCGACCACCACACGTGGACCGTCCACCCCGGCACCGGCACCATCGCCGCAGCCGTGGCCAAGGCCCACGACGGGGACACCTTGCTGCTCAAGGCAGGCACGTTCCACGACAGCGTCACCATCACCAAGTCGCTGACGATCCGCGGCGCAGGCTGGGACAAGACCATCGTGCGGCCGCCCTCCAGCAAAGCCGGCTGCACCGTCATGGGCGGGGTCCACGGGCTCTGCCTGTTCGGCGCCACGGACTCCAAGTTCAACCCGATCTTCTCCGACCGGCTCGAGGACGCCTCGGTGTCCGACATGCGCTTCACCGGGTTCTCCGGGATCGGCGTGGTCGGCTTCAACACCGACCACCTGTCAGTGACCCACGTCCGGTCGGACCACAACGGCCAGTACGGCATCGCCCGGTTCGCGTCCATCCACTCGGTGTTCGCCCATGACTCGGCGTCGTGGGACGGCGAGGCCGGGCTCTACCTGGGTGACTCCCCCAAGGGGGACAGCGTGGTTCGGGACAGCTGGAGCGACCACAGCAACTTCGGCATCTTCCTGCGCGACAGCACCGGGCTCACCGCCCGCGACAACCACGTCTGGGGCAACTGCGTCGGCGTGATGGCTCTCAACACCGGCGGCCAGGCGCCGTACGACATCCCGGCCGGTGACTACCGCATCACCGGCAACACCGTCTGGGCCAACGACAAGGCGTGCCCGGCCGGCGAGGACGGCCCGGCGCTCTCGGGCCTCGGCATCCTGCTGGCGGGGGTGCACGACAGCGTGGTCCGCGACAACACCGTCAACAACAACAAGCCGGGCGGCCCGACCCTGGGCTCGGGCGGGATCGCGATCGTCTCGACGAAGTCGATGCACGGCACGGACCCGACGAACAACACCGTCGCCGGCAACGACGCCCACCACAACGTCCCGGCCGACATCGTCTGGGACAAGACCGGCTCGGGCAACGTCGTCCGCGGCAACGACTGCGGCAAGGCCCTCCCCGACAACCTGGGCTGGTGCCACCAGTAACGGCGCCCGCCTGACCGCCCCCTGACCCCGCCGGGATCCCACCGGCGGGGTCAGCCTGCCGGGATGTCCTCCGGCTCCATCTCGTCGGCGTAGCGCACCTCCGAGACTTTCCACTCCTGCTGCAGGGCCGTGATGTCGGCCCGCGTGGTGATGTCGCGAACTGCCCTCGTGGGGTCGGACGCCTCGGCCGGCGGCACCAGCGCGGCCTGCCAGTGACCGTGCTCCGGGACGGGGCTCACCGCGATGTAGAGGTCCATGTGGGCGACGGTATCCCGTAGCCGGCGGTTGCCACCGCCCCCGCGCCGCCCTCGGGAAACGGTTGACCTTCAAGCAACCTGAAGGTCCACGATGGCCGCCGTGACCTCACCGGAGCTGAGCATCGGCGCCTTCGCCCGCCTCGTCGGCCTGACCCCGAGCGCCCTGCGCTTCTACGACGACTGCGGCCTGCTGCACCCCGCCCGGGTGGACTCCGGCAGCGGCTACCGCTGGTATGCCGTGTCGCAGGAACCGCGGGCACGGCTCCTCGCGGACCTGCGGGTGGTGGACCTCCCCCTCGTCTCGGTGCGGGCCGTGCTCGACGGATCGCCGGAGGAGGCCACCCGTCTGCTGGAGGACCACCTGGCGGCGTGGAGGGCAAGGCGGCACTGACCCGCCGGGCGGTGACCGACGCCCTGACCGACCTGCACGGCGGGCAGCGCCCGTGCCGTTTCACCTTGTCCGGCCCGGAGCTGGCCAGCGCCGTGCGGCAGGTGACCCCAGCCGCGGCCCCCGCCGACCGCGTCACGCTGCCCGGTGAGGACCCCTCCCTCGACGAGGTCCTGCGGTGCGCCCTGCTCGAGGTCGACGCGGGCGAGGTGCGGCTGGTCGCGAGCGACCGCTACCGGCTGTCGGTGCGGACGCTGCATCCCCGTGCGGGCAACGACACCGCGGGGCGGGCACTGGTGCCGGTCCCCGACCTCGTCGACCTGGCCGGCTGGGCCCGGCCCCAGACCGAGGTCACCCTGGTCCTGGAGGGCGACCGGCTCACCGCCGAGGGTGGGGCGGGATCGCGCCGGCTGCCGACCCGCGAAGGCGACTTCCCGGCATACCAGGCGATCCTCGACGGGGTGCCCGCGGCGACGGTCCGCGCCATGGTGTCCCGCGAGCGCCTGCGCAGCGCCCTGGAGGAGGACCTGCCCGAGGTGGTCGTGCTCGAGCTGCGCGAGGGCCAGCTCGCGCTCGACCCGCCCGGCCTGCGGCTCGAGGCGGTGGTCGTCGGCGGTCCGATGCGTGTCGGCTTCGCGCCAACCCTGCTGCGGGCGGCGCTGGAGGCCAGCGTCGGTCCCGAGGTGATGCTGGAGCTCTCCGAGCCCGAGCGCCCCGTGCTCGTGCGCTCGGCCGACCAGGGCACGTTCACCACGCTGGTCATGCCTTACCGGCTCGACCACCACGGATGAGCACGGTCAGCCTCGGGGAGTCGCGCACCGCCGCCCTCCCCCGGTCCTTCCTGCTCTGGCTCGGCGCGGCGACCGTGTCGACCTGGGGCGAGAGCGCGCTGTATTTCGCGCTGGGGTGGGCGGCGACCGGGATCGGGCCGCAATGGGGTGGGCTCGTGCTGACGGCGATCACGCTGCCCCGCGCCGGGCTCCTCCTCGTGGGCGGGGCGTTCGGCGACCGGTGGGGCGCGCGTCGGTCAGGGTCGTGGGCGACGCGGTGATGTGCCTCGCCATGGCGGGGGGCTGTCCGGGGCGGCCGCGGTCGACGCCGTCTCGTTCGCGGTGGTCCTGGGCGTGCTGGTGGCCTGGCCGCCGGGGCCGGGGCCGGGGCAGCCACGACGACCTGCGCGGCGGGCACAGCCGCGGCCGGCGTGCTGCTGCTGCGGCAGCGAGGGCCGGCGAGCTGAGGCTCAGTGGCCGTGCGGGTCCGCCCAGGCGTGCTTGGTGACGATGTAGACCCGGCCGTCGGCAAGCTCCAGCGCCACCGCGCGCAGCCACGGCCTGGGCTGGGGCCAGTGGCCGGCCGCCCTGAGCTCGCGCTCGAGGGTGGTCTCGATCTCGAGCATCGGGTGGTTGAGCTGGGCCGCGGCGACCTTGTTGATCACCGACTGGATCTCCAGCTGTGCGCGGTCGTGGACCTCCTGGTCGACCTCCATGACCTCTCCTCGGGGACGGGGAGGTCGCGGCGCCGCGGCCTCCGTGGGACCACGGTGCACCCGAAACCCGTGTCACAGCAACGGCGTCAGGTCCCGGCGCCGGCGGTATCGACGGGTGGGGACCCTGAGGCTGGCGTGTCCGCAGGAGTGGGCAGACCTGCCGCTGTCGACCCGTCGCCGGGGGTCGGCGTGCCCGTCGGCAGAGGCGTGCCCGTCGGGCACGGGACCGGGTTGTCGCCGGGATCTGTGGCCGTGGGCGACGGGGTGTCCCCATCCGGGACCGTGGTGGGCGCGGCAGCGGGGGCTGTCGTTGGTGCGTCGGTCGGCGTGGGCGCCGCAGCCGGCGCGTCGCCCGGTCCGGTGAGTTCGCCCGGGTCGGTCGGGTCGCCGGTCGGGGTCGGCTGGCAGCTCGAGGGCTCGCCCGGCCCGGAGGCCGGTGCGCCAGTGGGCGTTCCAGCACCCGGGTCACCAGTGGGGCTCCCGGTCGGCGTTCCGTCGTGGCCACCGGTCTGGCTGTCAGTCGACGAACCGCCGGGGCTGGGCGACGGCCCCGGACGGGCGGCCGGGCCGGACGGAGAAGGTTGCGGCGTCGGGGAGGGCGAGGCCGTTGCCCGCCGAACGGGTGCGCCGGCGACAGGCGGGGACAACGGCTCGGGTTGCCACAGCACCGACACCCCGTGCTCGCCGAAGGTGCGCATCCACCCGAGCACGTTCGTCAGGTAGTCCACGGAGTGGTTGTAGGCGAGGACGGCGGCACGGAGGTCCTCGGCACGGGCGAGGTCACGGCCATGGCTGCACAGGTATGCCGCCGCGGACGCCGCCGCGTCGTCCACGTCCTGGGGGTCGGCGCGACCGTCACCGTCGGCGTCGACACCGGCCCGCAGCCAGGTGCCCGGGATGAACTGCATGGGGCCGACCGCGCGGTCCCAGATCGGGTCGCCGTCCCAGCGGCCGCCGTCGGTGTCGCGGATGGCGGCGAAGGCGGCACCGTCGAGCACCGGACCGACCACGGCGGGGCGGACCCGGCCGTCGGCGTCGACCGTGCGGCCGGCGAGGGACCCAGACTCGACCTGGCCCACCGCCTCGAGCAGCGTCACTGGCAGGTGGCATCCGGGTGGCGCCGTCGCCACGGCCCGCCGGTAGGCCGCCAGCAGCCGGGCGGGCAGCGCTGGTCCGCCACCGGGCTCCGACCACGACGCCGGCTGCGCCAGGAGGGCGGCCCGGCGGGTCGGGGGCCGGGGCGCCGGCGCACCGACGAACCCGCCCCCGGGCAGCGCCGTGCCCCAGGTGGCCCCTGGGCCTGCCAACCCCTCCACCGACGCCGCGGCGGGAGCGCTTGACGGCGGTGCCGGCGACGAAGCCGACAGTCCCAGCACCACCTCACGGTCGGTGCCGGCGCCGAGCACCAGCACCGTCGCTGCCCAGAGCAGGAGCTGCCGGCTCCCGGGCCATCGTCTCCGCATCGACTCAGCGCCCGGTTCCGGTCGACGCGCCGGACCGGTCGGGTAGCGCACCGACGAGCCCGGCGGCTCGAGCCGATGACGTGCCGTCGGGCGCCGCGGCCGCCGCTTGCCGGGACCGGCGTGTCAGCCTCTGGGCCGTTCGCCGGCGCCACAACAGGACCGACCAGGCCAGCAGCACCAGGGCTGCGGCGCCGGCCGCGGCGCCCACCAGCACCGGGCCCAGCGGCGCGGTGGACAGGGTTGCCGGGCGGGTGGGGAGTGGGACCCGCCCGACGGTCCAGGGGAAGGTGGCGGTCGTCGCGGGCATCCCGGCGCGGCGTACGGTCACCTCCAGGCGCAACCGTCCCGGATCGCGCAGGTCCAGCGGGGCCGACCACCGGCCGCCACCGATGGGCTGGGCAGCCACCCGCTGAGGCGGCTGACCAGTGGGTCCGACCAGGCTCACCTCAACCGAGCGCACCGGCCCCGGGGAGGGCCGCCGGGTGTCGAAGACGTCGACCAGCGCCACGGCCGGGCCGGGTCGGTTGGGTCGGACCGCCAGCGCCTCCTGCAGGTCGCCGACCTGCTGGTCCACGGCGACCGACGACGGCTGCGCCGGGGGGCGGACCAGCTGGGGCTCCAGGGCTGGCTGCCCGCTCGTGAGCACGGCCGTCAGCGCCAGGATCGTCAGGGCCACGCCGGCCTCGGCCAGCACGGCGCGCGCCGGCACCGGACGGGCCTTCGACCCGCGGCCGTGCAACCGCACGGTGTTCGCCAGGGCGAGGACGCCGGCCAGCCCGGCAGCCACCACCTTGAGCAGCAGGGTCCGGCCGTAGAGGGTCAGGATCAGGGCGTCGACCGAGCCGACCACCTGGCTGCTCAGGTAGAGCCCGGTCACGGCCACCACGCTCACGCACACCGCTGCCGGGATCCCGAACGCACGCAGGGCGGCCCGCGAGTCCGCGCCGGCCAGCCTGCCTGCCCGACGCCCGCGGACCACCACGAAGGACAGGACCACCAGGGCCCCGGCCCACGTCAGGCCGCCGGCCAGGTGGGCGGCTGTCGCGACCACCCGGGTCGGGCTCACCGCCGCGCCGGCACCGGAGTGCCCCAACAGGGCGGTCCCGACACAGGCGAGGCCGGTCCCGGCCGCCCGCAGACCCCGGGAGGTGATCTGCGACGGCCGGGACCGGCCGGTCCATGTGGCCCCCACCAACAGGAGCAGCCCGGCACCGCGGACCGCCCAGCGGAGGCCGTAGCCGCCCGCGAGCAGGCCGTCGAGCCGCAGCCCGGTCGGGGCGAGCTGGTCGACCAGCAGGGCCACCGAGGCCAGCGACGCGCCGACGGCGCCCCACACGGCATACCGGTCACAGACGGCTGCGGCCCATGGGCCGGCGGCCGACCGGGCCCGCTCGATGACCCAGCGGGCCAGCCGGCCGCCCAGGCACAGCGCCAGCCCGAGCAGGACGGCCCAGCGCATCGCGGCTTCCTCCGGACGCGGCGCCGGCTCGGAGAAGGCGGTGGCGGTCACCGCCTCCTGGACGCCGAAGACCAGGTCGCCGCTCGTGCGGTGCAGGTCGTCGCTGGACAGCGTCTCCCAGGAGATGCGGTAGGTTCCCCGCTCCAGCGGCGGCAGCGCGGCCGCAACCTGCACCGGCTCCTCGGTGTCCTCGGCACCCGCAGCGCTGTCGCCCTCGCCGCTGGTGACCAGCCGCAGCCCTGTCAGCGCGACCGGCGCCTCGCTGCCCCGGGACAGCTCGATGCGGGTGGAGGCCAGCTCGACGTGCTCGCTGAACTCCAGGCTGAGCTGACGGGGCGCGGCCGGGAGGACCTGCCCGTCACCGGGGTTGCTCGAGGTCAGGAAGGCGTGCGCCTGAGCCGCCCCCGAGGGCAGCACCAGCCCGGCCGTGACCGCGAGCAGGGCAGCCGCCGCCAGCCGGAGCCGCACACTGGTCCGGCGCCCGGTGGCCATCACAGCACCGGGACGTGCCGCAGCTGCAGCGCGCCGTCGTCGATGGTCGCGAGCTCGCCGGGGTGCAGTGCCCCGGCGGTGTTCTCGAAGACCAGGTAGTAGGTCTGACCCGGGCGCAGCGTGTGCCCCTGCTTCATCAGCGACACCCGGTGGGTGCTGCCCTGGCGGGCCTCGCTGCGCAGCGTGGGTGGGTGGGCGACGTCTGACTGGAAGCGGGAGGCCTTCTCCGCGTCGAGTACGACGTAGCTGAGCGTGATCAGGCCGCCGTCGCCGACCACCGCGACCCGTGAGAAGCGGACGCCGAGCGCCTGCTCCATGGCCGCGCTCTGCGGCACGCGCATCCGGCTGGCCTCGGCCCGGTCGCCGAGCAGGTTGCCGGCCACGACCGCCGCGAGGGCGAGGACCACAGCGACGACGAGCGCGCGGGCTGCGATGGTCACGTCACGTCGGGCTGCCAGGGTCTGCACGTTCATGGGACTCCCCTTTCGTCACCGGGGCCCGTCTCGCGGGCCCCGGTGACCTCATCGGTCAGGGCAGGGTGTTGCGGGTCGAGACAAAGCTGTCGAAGAAGGCGGTGCCCGCCATCGTCGAGCGGTTCGTCGAGGTGACGCCCTGGCCGACCCCGAGCAGGACGGTGTCGACACGCAGGCCGCTCGTGTTGCCATTGAGCGTGGACTGCGCCGTGCCGTCCACCCGCAGGGTGAGCGCACCCCGCGAGGCGCCGGTGGCCGGCCCGCTGAGCCAGTCGACCTGCAGGGTGTGGGCGCCGGCCGGGAGGGTGACCCAGGCCCCGGTGACGGCGCCCTGCCCGGTCCGGTCCATCACCACGCGGACCTGCGCGGTGCCGCCGGTGCGGTGGAACTGCAGGGCGAACGTCTCGCCTCCGGCCGCCGCGCGGGCCTGCAGCAGCGTCAGCGTCGTCGACGTCGTCGTGCCGGAGGTCAGCGTGTTGGCGTTGAAGGCGAACCGTGCGTGGTAGCCGGTCTCCGCGTCCGGGGTGGTGTCCGTGACCGTGGAGAGCCGGTTGGCCGACCCGCCGGGCAGGGTCACCTGCAGGCCGCGGTTGCTCCCGCCGACCGGTATGCCGGCCGCCGGGGTCACCGAGACCCCACCGGTGGTGGAGGACCACGCCGAGAGCGTCCCGGAGTCGAAGCTGTCCGAGAAGATCGCGTTCGGCCTGACCACGGTGACCGTGGTGTTCACCGCGTTGCTCCAGTTGCCGGCCAGGTCCTGCACCCGCA
This sequence comes from Oryzihumus sp., assembly GCF_054325275.1. Lineage (NCBI taxonomy): Bacteria > Bacillati > Actinomycetota > Actinomycetes > Micrococcales > Intrasporangiaceae > Oryzihumus > Oryzihumus sp. The sequence continues at coordinate 58,863 of NZ_JBTCWL010000003.1, read as the reverse complement.
GGTTGAAGCGCTGCGCGCCCTGCGGGATGCCGGACAGCGGCACGGTCACCACGATCTTGCCGGCCACCAGGCTCACCGGGAGCCGCGTGGCCTTGCCGGCCCCGGGGTCGGTGCTGCCGAGCCAGAACTCCGCCGCGGCGAACGAGGTCTCGTCGACCCCCGCGGTCAGGGTGACCGAGGCTGCGCCGTTGGTCGGGTTGGGCGAGGCGACGAGGCCGGACAGCACCGGCGCCTTCCGGTCGACCGTGAGGGTCGCGACGTAGAGCGGACCCCAGTTGCCGGCGGCGTCCTGGCCGCGGACGGCCACCCGGTGCTGGCCGTCGGACAGGGCCCGGACCTGCGAGAGCGGGATCAGGCCGTAGACGTCCTCGGTGCTCGAGTCCATCCGGCCGTCGGTGGCGATGAGCTGCAGCCCGGTGCCACCGGCCGGGGTGGCCGTCGTCGGGTCGAGGAACGCCTCGGCGTCCTTGAGCGGGCTCTGCACCGCGCCCTGGGCGTCACGGTCGGTGATCCGCGCCGAGACCCCGAGGTAGCCGGGGTTGGCGGTGTCGCTGACGACCCCGTTGCTCGGGTTCGGGCCGACGCTGGCCGCCTCGACGCCCGGACCGGTCAGGTCGACCGTGAACGGGACGTCCAGGGTCGGGCCCCACAGGCCGAGGCTGTCCTTGCTGTGCACCAGCAGGTGGTGCACGCCCTCGCCCATGGCGGTGACGTCCGCCGCGGGGATCGTGACGTCCTCGGAGACGACGGTCGCGCTGCGGTTGAGCGTCATCGCCTGGCCGGAGCCGCTGGCGCCGGCGGTGTCGACGAAGTACTCCGCCGCCGTGATCTTGCCGCCCGCGTCGGAGTCGTCACCGGTCGCGTTGAGGTCCACGCCGTCGGTGCCGTTGCTCGGGTTCGGCGACGCCGACCCGTTGGTCGTCTGCGGGCCGGTCTTGGGCAGGTTGAGGACGGCCGATCCGACCACGCCCCAGTTGCCGTTGGCGTCCTGGGCGCGGACGTAGACGACGTGCCTGCCGGCGTCGAGGCAGCTCAGCGCGACCGGTGTCGGCGTCGCCGTGCAGTCGGCCGTGGCCGGGATCGTGCCCTGGGCGCCGGTGACCGTCACCGTGCCGAACGTGCCGGTCATGGGGCTGCCGAAGCCCACGCCGGTCGTCACGGCGTCGTCGACGACGAACTCTGCCTGCCGGACGGCCGCGCCGCCGGTCGTCGCGTCGCTGAGGTCCGCCGTCACGGTGACCGGCGCCAGTCCGTCGGAGGGGTTGGGGCTCACCGTCACGTGCGAGGAGACCGGGCCGACGCTGTCGCCGGAGTCGACCGGGGCGGCCGTGTCGAGGAACGTCAGCATCCCGCCGAACGCCAGCTGCGTCGGGTCGGCGGTGGTCTGGCCGTTGTTGTCCAGGTGCCCACCGGCCTCGAAGAGCGCGATCTTCGACTCGGGACCGGTCGGCATGGTGACGATGCTGTCCATCGTCGAGCCCGGCTCGACCGCCTCGGTCACCGCCGGCTCGGCGTAGGCCAGCGGGTGCCCGTCCTGGGCGACCAGGGTCTGGTCCTGGCCGAGCAGGCTCATTGAGTGGGTCTGGCTGCCGACGTTGACGTAGCGCAGCAGGACCCGGTGCCCCTGGTCAGTGCTGACCGGGTCGGTCGACGGGAACGGCTTGCCGTTGATCAGCCGGTACTTCGGTGCGAAGTCGCGCATGTCGAACGTCGCCGGCGCCGCGTTCAGGGCCGGGTCGACCTCACTGAGCACCACGACGGCGTCGTCGTCGTAGCTCGTGCCGGACGAGCCGTAGGCGGTGCCGTCGGGCGCGAGCACCACGATGGCGCCGGCCAGGCCCATCGCCACCTGACGGGTGCCATCGGCGGTGTGCCCGGCCTCGTACAGGTAGGTGCCGGGCCGGCCGGCCGTGAACGTGTAGGTCGACATGCCGCCGGCCGCTGTGCCGGACACCTCGGCCGTGGCCGACAGCCCGGCGGAGAACGCGGCGGCCGGCTGGCCCGGGAAGGCCAGGGAGGTCGCCTCGTCGAGCTGGTTGTGCAGGGTGACCGTGACCCGGTCGCCCTGGTGCACGACGAGCAGCGGGCCGGGGGCGGTGGCCGACCCGGCCGCACCGGTGCTCGAGTAGCCCCAGATCGGCACGGTGCGGCCGAGCAGCGAGGTGGTGCCGGCCATCGCCCACAGGTCGCAGGAGACCGTGCCCGACCCGGTGCAGCCCTGCCCGGAGAGCTTGCCTGCCGCGGCCGCGGGCACGGCCGTTGTGGCCCGGGTCGGCAGGCTCCTGGTCGAAGCCCTCGCCGGGGCGGCCAGGGGCCGGCCGGCGGCGGCCGGTGTGACCGCACCTGCCGCGTCGGCCCGTGAGGCGACAACAGGTATGCCGAGCAGGCCCACCGCGGCGAGCGCCGCGATACGTCGTGCCCACCGGGGCGAGCGCGCCCGGTGACAGGGGGTGTTGCGGGTCATCGCCCTCACCTCAGTTCGCCGGGCAGCCGGCGGGCGGGTCGATGCGGAAGACCGTCATCATCCCCCCGAAGGTCGCCCCGTAGTTGGTGGCCTGCTGCAGCGCGTGGCTGTGTGCGACGTGGTAGTACTCGCCGCACTCGTTGTTGGCCGTGATGTTGGCCGGGAGCGGGTTCTTCACCCCGAGGTAGGGACTCTCGCTGAACCACGTGTCCGAGCCGACGAGCAGCTGGTCGGTGATTGCCGGCACCTGGGTCGGGATGGGGTTCGTCTTGGGGTCCCAGTGCTCGACGTCGCGCCAGTCCATCAGCGCGTCGACGCTCTGCCCGGGCTCCACGTCGAGGTCGTACTTGAGGTACGACAGGTCCTGCCCCGTCGGTCCTTGCAGCGCGTGCCCGTCCTTGTTGACCACCCGCTCGTCGCTGCCGTGCGGGTGGAACGGGTAGTTCACCGCGCCGGCGTTGAGGTAGCGGATGACCGCGGGCAGGGGGTTCGTCACCGCGTCGTACGGCTGGATGTGGACCAGCGCGCCGTAGGGCTGGTTCGGCAGCCACGAGGCGTGGTTCGGCGCCAGGGTGTCGGGCATGCTGCGCCCGTTGATCATGTAGTACCGGGCTCGGTACTTGCTCATGTCGTAGGGCTGGCGCCGCTCGACCGCAAGGTGCAGGTCGGGGTCGACCTCCGAGAGCAGGAACACGTACTCGTGCGCGGGGTTGAACCTCGAGTCGGGCCGGCCGTTGACCTGGTCGGGGGGGCCGGCCGGGCGCACGACCAGCGCGCCGTACAGCCCCATCTGGACCTGCTTGTCGACGTCGGTGCCGCTCTCGTACAGGTACGTGCCGGGGGCGCCGGGGGTGAACGTGTAGGTCACCGAGCCGTCGTTCGCGGCCGCGGGCTGGACCAGCGAGGTGAGCGACCCGCCCGAGTCCAGCTGCGGCTGGGCCGGGTTGCCGTTGGCCTTCACGCCCTTCTGGCCGGGGAAGACGATCGAGGTGGCCTCCGGCAGGGTGTTGTGCAGCACCACGGTGACCGGCTGGCCCTCCGTGACGCACAGGGTCGGGCCGGGGAGCTGGAAGTGCCCCCGGCTGTCGGCGAAGCCCCACATGTAGAGCGAGTTGCCGTCGGGGGTCGAGACGTAGCCGTCACCGGCGGTGAGCGAGAACGTCTGGTGCGTGTCGGTCAGGCACTGAAGGCCTTCGGAGGTGGCTGCCTCGGCCGACCGCTGGCTGGTCACCAGGGCGGTGACCGCGAGCGCGCCGACCAGGGCCGCGGCGCCGGCCCGGCGCCGCACGGAGCGGGTGATGGGTTGCATCGGGTCTCCTCTGTCGGTCACGCGTTCGGGGCGGTCTGCGGGCCCAGGGTTCCGGCAGGGGAGACGACGATCTTCGTCATCATCCCGCCGTAGCCGGGGCCGCCGCCGTTGTCGAGGTAGGAGTACTGGCGGTCGTAGAGCAGGTACTCCCCCGGAGCCGGCGCCACGAAGATCACGTCGCGGCTCTCCCCCGGGCCCACGTCGACCGTGTTGGTGGTCAGGTAGTTGGTCGTGCCGTCGCGCCCCTTGAGCAGGCTCGCGTCCTTGGCGATGACCTGCAGGTCGATGTTGTCCACGGTCATCGCATGGTTCTGGTAGCCGAGGCTGGACAGGCGCAGAAGCACCCGCTCCCCGGCGTTGCACCGGATCAGCGACGAGATCGGTTGGTACTGAAGGCGTCCCGCAGCCGTGGAGTTCGGGTTGCCGTTCGCGGCGGTGGTGTCGGGCCAGGCCCGCCCGTTGAGCAGCCAGAAGCTGGGGTCGAAGTCGGTCCAGTCGCTGACCTGGATGTGCGCGTCGCGGTAGTGGGCGGCCGACCACAGTTCGGTGATCATGAACGCGAACTCGCGGTCGTAGCGGGTCGACCCGTCCCCGTCGTTGTAGGCGTACTTCGAGCCCACCGGGTCGCCGGCCACCGGGTGGCGGTTCTGCTGCGGGCGCACGAAGACCATGCCGGTCATGCCCATCTGCACGTGCTCCACGTCCTCGAAGTGGCAGTGGTACATGTAGGTCCCGGCGTCGTGCGGCCGGTAGAAGTAGGACAGGTCGCGGCCGATCGGCACGGCCAGCGACAGCTCGGGAACACCGTCGAACAGCGGGATCGCGTTGACGAAGCCGTGCCAGTGCAGCGTGTGGCCGTCGAAGAGGTCGGGCCGCTGCTGCAGGCCGAGGTTGGTCAGGGTGAGCGTCACCTCGTCGCCCTCGTCGAAGGACATCATCGGCGCGCTGATCTGCGCCTTGCCGCGCTGCGCCGCGACCTGCGTGGTGCTCATCCCGGTCACGTCCCGGAAGCCGAACACGTACGTGTTGAACGGGCTCGGCGCCAGCGAGTCGGGGAAGAACGGCGGGTCGGCCGGTGCGTTGGGCGGCATGGACACCCAGCCGTCGGTGCCGACCAGGTGCACCGTCCTCTGCGGAGCGGCGGCTGCCGCCGGGCGGCTGGCTGCGCGGGCGACCGGGCTGTTGAGCAGCCGGGCGCCGATCAGGGTGGCGCCGGCGATCCCGCCGGTGCCCGCCAGGAACAGGCGGCGGGACAGGGCCCGGGGCGTTGCGTTCTCGGTCATCTCAGCTCCACGTGAGGTGGTGGTGGCTTGGGCTCCGGCCGGTCCGTCGAGCGGGGCGGACCGGCCGGAGGGTCTGTCAGGGCTTCAGCTGGTCCGAACCGGCGTCGTACCGGCTCCCGGTGCCGGGTCGGGAGTCGCCGTCGATGTCCTTCGCCGGCGAGAAGACGGTGTAGCTGAACCCGGTGGTCCCGGTGCCCCACCGGACGACCGCGTTGGCGGCGCCGCGTCCCCAGGCCGGCGACGACGTCCCGGCGAGGTGGTAGTCGCCCATCAGCGTCGGCGGGAGAATCTCCGCGACGATGACCGCCTGGCGGAAGGCCGGGTAGGTCCTCGAGGCGAGGATGTTCACCGTGACGTCGAACGGGTCCTTCAGGCCCGGAGCCGAGGTGACGGTGGTGTTGGACCCGCCGTCGGTGCCGTTGGTGGACTCGATGACCGAGTTCACCGGGCTCAGCGACCCGGCCGTGTCGACCACGCCCATGTCCCACGGGTTGACGCCACCACTGGTGCCGTCCGGCAGGGTGCCGCCGATCCCGTAGACCCAGCCGCCGTTGAACGTGCCGGCCCGGTTGTCCGAGAACACGTCGTCCAGGAGCGTGGGCTTGCTGAACGTGGTGGTCTGGAGGGTCGTCGAGCCGGGGAATGCCGAGCTGCGCAGCCGCGCCTGCAGCGGGTCGCTGTTGGCCGCGGTGGACAACCCGGCCGGGGCCGGCTGGCCGTCGCTGGTCACCGCGGTCGCGGTGGTCAGGTTGCGGGCAATGGTGTTGTTCACGACGTTGACGAAGACGGCGTCGTCGAGCGCGATGCCGCCACCCTCGTGGGCCGAGACGTTGTTCGCGATCGTGTTGTTGGTGATCGAGATCGTCTCGGGGTTGTTCCGCGAGATGTGCGACCCGCTGGTCTGCAGGAGCCGGATGCCACCGCCGTCGTCGTTGGCCAGGTTGGCCTGGACCACGTTGGCGTCGATGGTGACCGGCCCGCTGCCCGCGGAGAGCTGCGTCGGGTCGGCCGGCAGCTCTCCCGCGACCATCACCGCGCCGCCCTCGTCGTAGGAGGCGTTGAACCAGATGCGGTTGCGGGTGATGGTGCCGCCGGTGCTCCCGCCCGGGTTGGCGTTGTAGCCGAACGCCGAGAGCGCGCCGCCGTACTCCGCGGAGAAGTTGCCGCAAAGAGCGTTGTCGGTGACCTGGTAGCCGTCGCTGCCGGTGAACAGGCCGATGCCGCCGGCGAGGTTGGTCCCGCCGTTGTCGCGGATCTGGTTGTGCGCCACCGTCAGGTCGTAGTTGCGGTTGTCACCGACGTACGGCGTGCCGACGCGGATGGCTCCACCGTAGGAGCCGCCGTTGCCGCGGATCACGTTGTCGGAGACCTGCATCGACCGCACGTTGCTGTGCAGGTAGATGCCGCCACCCTGGGTGACCAGCGCCCCGGTCGCGCCGTACGGCGTCTTCACACCGCCGGTGATCTCGTTGACGTTGCCGGCGAAGTCGCTCTGGGCGCCACCGGTGATGGTGAAACCGTCCAGGCTGACGTTGCCGTAGCCGCCGAACGGACCGCTGGGGTCGTCCAGCACGGTGACCACCGCGGCGTCCGGGACGGCTGGGTCGCCGGAGTAGCGCAGGCTGCTGAGCAGGGTGACCCACGCGGTGCCGCTCGGGTTGTCGGGGTTGAAGCCGGACCCGTCGAGGATCGACCCGGGAACGTAGGTCTTGTCGGGCAGGAACCCGCCCGGGCCGACGCCCTGGATGCGCACCCGGTGGTGCACGATCAGGTTCTCGGTGTACTCACCCTGCGGGTTGGCCGAGGTCTGGGCGTTCGGCCAGACCACGACCATCCAGTACGGCCGCAACGTGGTGGGCCGTGCCGCCTCCAGCGCCGCCTGCACGGTGGCGAACTGCTTGCCCGGACCGACCTCGGCCAGCTGCGGGTTGCTCGCCGCCCGCCCCAGCTGCGACGCGGTGTTGACCCCGAGCACCTGCAGGGTCAGGCCGTTGACACTGGTCAGCCCTGCGGCGTTGGTGATGTCGATGCGGGTGGCACCGACCGCTGTCGTCTGCGGCACGGTGAACACGATCTTCGTGTCGCTCCACGACGACGTCGCCACCGAGGCCCCGCCCAGCTTGAGCGTCCCGCTGCTACCGAAGCCCATGCCGGTGACCGTGACGACCCGGTTGTCGCCGGGCGTGCCCTGGCGGACGTAGGGCCGGTCGACCGCGAACAGCTGCGGCGTCGCCCCCCCGAGGTCGCACCGGGTGTCGTTGGCCGTGGTGGTGTCGGGGGCCAGGACGGTCGCCGCCACCTGCGTCGGCGCCTCGTCGGTGACCGTGTAGAGCCCGGGCCACGCCTGGAAGTTCGTGGCGATGGTCCGGAACCGGGAGTTGTAGTCCGGGTTCAGCGCACCGGGCTGCCCGGGGTCGTTGCCCACGAACCGGTACATGTTCGGGCAGGGCCCGGCCGGCACGGGGCAGTTGTAGGTCGAGGTCGACGGCTCCAGCGCCTCGTAGAGGCCGTTGAAGTCGGTGTGAACGGTGTCCACCAGGCGACCCGACCAGTCGTAGAGCCCGACCGGGACGAACGGAAGGCCTTGCGCCTCACCGTAGTTGACGCTGCGCTTGTCGAGCGTGAGCCCGAGGTCGTTGAGCGTCAGGCCCCAGAAGTGCGTCGGGATCGGCACGTCGGTGAAGAGGTTGAAGTTCGGCGCCGTGGCCTGGCCGGAGCGCACCGTGACCAGCTTGTCGGTGCAGAACGGCCGGTCGTAGCCCTCGAACGGGCTGCCGCCACCGTCGACGAAGTCCTGGTTGGTGACGTGCACCGTGTGCAGCGGGCCGGCGCAGGGCGAGATGATGCCCGCCTGCTGCGACGGGGGCTGGGACGGCTGCTTGGGCGACTTCTCCGGCGGACCGGCCGGGTCGGAGGCCGCGGCCGGGGTGGCCGGCGGGTAGTTCTCCTGCGGCAGGTAGCTGTCGCCCGAGAAGACATTGACGTCCTCCTCCTTGGTGACCTGGTACATCGGCTTGCCGTCCACCGGGTCCTTGGGGATGTCGACGGAGACGATGTACTCGATCGGGGGCAGGTCCTCCTCGTCGTAGCCCGCGTCGTGCAGGTTCGCGTAGAGGGCCAGCTGGTGGTCCGGCGCCGGGTTCCTCGGGTCGCCGGGCGCGTAGAGGTTGATGGCCGAGGTGGAGAAGCCGTAGTTGCCGTTGACGGTCTGGCCGGCGTTGCCGGGCGTCGCGTCACTCGGCCCGGCGGCCACGCCCATCATCGGCGCCTCCACGCACAGCCGGTTCGCGGTGGTGCCGAAGTCGGGCAGGGCCTGCTGGTCGGTCAGCGGCTGGCCGTTGTACATCCGGGCGGTGCAGCCGCGCGGGGCGGCCCACTGCTCGGAGGTGTAGGACTCCTGGACCTCCGGGCCCTTGACCATCTCGCCGCGCTGCGGGTCGGGGTTCTCCATGACCTCGCCCGGGTGCGCCGGATCCGGCACGGTCAGCGGCACGATGGCGTAGCCCTGCCGGCACGCGTTGGCGACCTCCTCCGGCGTCGTGGCCGAGCAGGGGGTGGGGACGTACAGCCGGACCGGTACACCCGGGATACCCGGCTGGTAGCCCTCGGACACCGCGTCGGCGGGGTCGAGCTCGTTGCGGGTCGTGTCGTAGCTGACCGTGCCCACGATGCCGCCGTTGGTGCCGTTGTCGTACGGCTGCACGCCCCAGTCGATCTCGCCCTTGAGGCCGATGATCGGGAGGAAGTCCAGGTCCACCAGGCCGCCGAGCTGGGTGGTCGGCTTGGGGTCGTTCTCGCCCTGGTAGGTGACGCCGGTCGTCCGGTAGCGGGTGTTGAACGCCTCCAGCACCAGCCACTTGCCCAGCGGGTAGGCCTCGCGGATGTCGTACGCGCCGTTCGAGTCCGTGGTGGCCGTGTTGGTCGCCTGGTCCATCAGGGAGTTGTCGCGCTCGCGGACGGTCAGGGCGAACTGCGGCACCGCCTTCTCCCCCGTGTCCCACTTGCCGTTGCCGTTGGCGTCGACGAACACCCGTCCGTGCAGGTGGGTGAACCAGCCGACGACCATCTTGTTGCCGACGTTGGTGACCCCTCCGTCGTGGACCTCCACGTTGAAGCTCCACAGGATGTAGTCCTGGTCGTCGTCCCAGATGGAGAGCTGGTAGGTGCCGTCCGGCAGGTTCTTGATGTCGAAGCTGCCGTCGGCGTTGCCGCGGCCGACGTAGACCTGCGCGTCGCCGGCGTCGAGGTCGGACAGGGCGATCCACGGGTTGGCGAGCGGCCCCTCGACCTTGGCCCCGGCGAAGCCCGTCTCCGGCACGGTCTGCCCGTTCTGGCCGCCGATGTAGGGCAGGCCGGAGACGGCGACGCCCTTGATCTCACCGGTGGGCACGGGGCCGCGACGCGGGAGCGCGACGGCCTGGGTGCGCACGAAGCCGAACTGCACCGACGGCACCAGCTCCGCGCCCTTGGTCTGCTCGGTGTCGTACCCGGTCTCGCCCTCCTGCTGCCAGATGTCGTGGTCGTGGCCGCCCTCGAGGGTGGTGGTCTGCACCCACTTCCAGGTCTGGGTGGCGGTGGGCACCGGCGGGGTGACGGTCGCGGCGTACCGGTTCGGGCCGAGGTTCGGGATGACGATCTGGCCGTTGCGGTCGCTGGTGCAGCGACCCGTCGAGCGGGTCGTGTCGACGATCGGGTGGTTGTCCGCGTCGAAGAGCATGGGGCCGCTGCCGTTGCGGCCTGCGTGCTGGTAGACCGTGCACAGCGCGTTGCCGTAGTAGTCGGTGCTCACCGTGCCGAAGACGTCTGTCAGGTGGGCGGTGAACCCGGACAGCCCCTGCTCGGCGTCGACCTCGTACGTCGCGTCGACGGGGGCGTTGTCGTTGAACACCGTCAGCCGCAGCGTCGTCAGCGGCAGCGGCGTCGGGTTCATCTCGACCTGCACCGGCGTCGTCTGGCCCGGGGTGACGGTGAAGTGCTTGCCGTCGATCTTGAAGCCGTCGGCGGTCACCGAGATGAGGTACTTGCCCGCGGGGAGGCCGTCGAGGGCCTTGCTGCCACCGAGGTCGGACTCATCGCCCTGGGCCACGATCGGCGCGAACCCGGAGGTCGGCCGGGTGGAGGGCCACAGGCAGGTGTCGGCGTAGTCCGGGTTGGAGCTGCCGCCCGTCGCACGCGAGGGCAGGCACTTGTCGAGGCCCGGGTCGGCCGCCGTCCCGGGGTCACCGGTGTCGTCGACGTTGATGATCCACTTGTATGCCGTGACAGCGTCGCCCTTGTGCACGAAGCCGGGGCCGGTGTTGACCGACCTGGCGCTCGTCACGCTGAGGGTGATGCTGCCCGGCCCGCTCGTCGCGGCACTGGCCCGGGACGGCGCGAGGGTCATGGTCGCCGGCAGCAGGACTGCCACCAGGCTGAGTCCGAGCAGACCGCGGGCGAAGCGCCCACGCGTTGTTGGGGTCTTCACGTGCCCCCACCTCTTTCCTCACCGCACGGCGTCCGACGGACGCAGGTCTGGAGCCGAGGGTGAGGCGGGGCAGGGGGGTCAGGCGGCAACGTGGCAGCACTCTCACCGCAGCGTCACGGCGGTGTCAGTCCACTGTCCGGAACCTGTCCCGCGGCTGTCACGGATCGTCACCGCCCGGTCATCCGGCCGTCACCGGATCGGCGTCGCCCGCCAACACCTCCACCAGATGACGGAGGGATATGACTAGGGGCCTTAGTCCGCTCGGGTGAGATTGGCGTAGCGGCCTTTCCTCGTGGCTACGCCAGGTCGCATAGTGCGCTCGGGGAGGTGAAGGCCCATGAGCACTGTCATGGTCGTCGACGACGAGGAGCGCATCCGCTCGCTGCTGTCACGCTCACTGTCGACGGAGGGGCACTCGGTCGTGTCCGCGGCCGACGGCCAGGGGGCGATGGAGCGCCTGTCCCGGGGTGGGGTCGACCTCGTACTGCTCGACCTGGTCATGCCGGGCAGCGGCGGCCTGGGCGTGCTGGCGACGATGCAGGACCGCGGCGACACCACGCCGGTGATCGTGCTCTCCGCCGTGAGCGAGGTCGGCGCCCGGGTGCAGGCTCTCGACCGGGGGGCCGTGGACTTTGTGGGCAAGCCGTTCCACACCGCCGAGCTCATCGCCCGGGTGCGCCGCCACCTCACCTCGCGTCCGGCACCCCAGCGGGAACACCGGTACCTCGAGGCCGGGGGCATCCGGCTGGACCTGGACCGCCGCCGCGTCGAGGTGGGCGGCCGGGAGGTGGGCCTGACCGAGCGGGAGTTCTCCCTCCTGGCCCACCTGATGCGCAGGCGGGGGGACGTGTGCCGGCGCGACGAGCTGCTGCACGACGTGTGGGGCCTCGACTTCGACCCCGGCAGCAACGTGGTGGACGTGTGCGTGCGGCGCCTGCGGCACAAGCTCCAGCCGGAGCCGCCGATCGAGACGATCCGCCGGGTGGGGTACTGCTTCTATGGACGCTGAGCACCGGACCGAACGCGACCTGTACCCGTGGTGGCTGGCCCTGGCGGTGGTCAGCACCGTCGGCATGTGGGTCCAGCCCGGCGACGAGACCATCCCTTACCACATCGGCTGGGCGGGGTTCGGCCTGATGTACGGCCTGGGCCGCGCGTGGTCGCCCCGCCGGACCGCCGTGGCACTGGGGCTGTTCACCGGAGTGACCGGAGGCATCCTCGTCGCGCGGGCCGCCGCGGGTGTGCTGGCTTGGCAGGAGACCGCCGAGATCCCGCTGATGCTGCTGCTCGTCGCCCTCATGGTGTGGCACGTGCGCCGCCGCCAGCTGGCCCTGGCCGCGGCGACCCACCTGGCCCGACGGGATGCACAGCGGGCCCACGACCACGAGCGCCTGACCCGACTCACCTCGCACGAGCTGCGCACCCCCCTGACCATCGCCCGGGGCTACGTCGAGCTCCTCCGGAGCACCGAGACCCGCACCGAGCGCATCGTCGACCTCGACGTGGTCGACGACGAGCTCCAGCGCCTGTCGCGGGTGTGCGATCGGCTCGTGCGCGTGATCCAGGCCCAGACCGAGCCCGAGCTGAACCGGTTCGACGTCGACGAGCTGCTGAGACAGACCGGCGAACGGTGGGCGATCGTGTCGGCGAGGCGGTGGGTGGTCCAGGCCGAGGCCGGCGAGGTGGAGTGTTCGGCCGAGCGCCTGCGCGCCGTGCTCGACACGCTGGTCGAGAACGCGGTGCGGTACACCCGCGAGGGAGACACCGTGCGGATCTTCGGCCGGCGCAAGGGCGGGTGCGTGGAGCTGGGCGTCGCCGACTCCGGGCCAGGCATGTCCCCAGGGCAGATGGCCCTGCTGAACCGGGGCACCGCCCCGACGGAGGCCGTCCCCGACACCCTGCCGCGCGACGCTCTCTCCCAGACGGGCCTGGGGCTCGGCCTGGTGCGCTCGGTCGTAGCGGCGCGAGAGGGCCGCCTCCTGGCGCGTACCGCCCCCGAGGGGGGCGCCGAGGTGGCGGTGTACCTGCCTCTCGGCACCGCGCCAGCCATCGAGACCCCGTCCCAGCTCGCGCTCAACGGGACGCTGCGCCGGGTCATGCGAGACGCGACAGCACGGGCGGCGACGGGCTGAGACCCTCCGTCAGGCGGAGGCGCGGGCGCGCTGCGGAACCTCGGCGGCCGGGGCAGGCAGGCGGTGCAGGGCGGACACGAGCGGCGCCAGCTCGGGCATGTGCTCGGCCTCGGCCAGTGCTCGCCCGAGGACCTCGTCGTGGGTCGGCCGCGCCGCGTCGAGCAGCTCGCGCCCGGCGTCGGTGAGCTCGGTGTAGATCCCCCGCCGGTCCTCCTGGCACAGGATCCTGGTGAGCAGCCCGCGGTCCTCCAGCCGGTTGACCAGCCGGGTCGCTGCGCTGCCGGACAGGGCTGCCGCGCGGGCGAGCTGCTGCATCCGCATGTGCCATCCGTCCTGGCGCGACAGGGCGTCCAGGACGGTGAACTCCACGACGGACAGGTCGTGGCCGGACTGCAGCGCCTTCTCCAGAGCTGTCTCGATGAGCCCGTGGAGCGCTGCCAGCGTGCGCCACCCCTGGGCGCGGATCTGGACGGCGTCGTCGGCGATGCCCATGAGCTGCTCCTTCCTGGCGTCGACCGTGGGCACCCATCTTAGCCCGTTTTGAAATAACCAGCGCATGCAACTACATTGTTGACCGCGCCGCTAGTTGCAGACGCGGCATATTGCAGATTGGGAGGAATCGTGAGCACCCAGCTCGCCGAGCCCGCCACGCGGGCCGCAGAGACCAACCGGACGTCGTCGCGCCGTCCGCCAGCAGCCTTGGTGGCGTTGATGATCGGCGCGTTCGGGATCGGCATGACCGAGTTCATCGTCGCCGGGCTGCTGCCGGACATCTCGTCCGACCTGCATGTCTCGCTGTCCGCCGCCGGGCTGCTCGTCAGCGGTTACGCGGCCGGCGTCGCCGTCGGCGCTCCCCTGCTGACCGCCCTCACCGGCCGGCTGGACCGCAAGCACCTGCTCCTCGGCCTCATGGTCATCTTCATCGTGGGCAACCTCGTCGGGGCCATCGCCCCGAGCTACGGGGTCCTGATGACGGCGCGCGTCATCGCCGCCTTCGCCCACGGCACCTTCTTCGCGGTCGGCGCGATCGTCGCCACCCAGGTGGTGCCCCCGGGCAAGGGCGCCGCCGCCATCGCGACGATGTTCACCGGGCTGACCTTCGCCAACGTCATCGGCGTCCCTGCGGGCACCGTCATCGGCCACCAGCTCGGCTGGCGTGCGACGTTCTGGGTCATCACGGCGCTCGGTGTCCTCGGCGCCGCCCTCATCGCCGTCCTCGTGCCGTCCCTGAAGGTCCAGGACCCGCCCAGCCTGCGCCAGGAGGTCGGGGTGCTGCGCCGCCCGCAGGTCCTGCTGGCCCTCGCGATGACGCTGTTCGGCTACGGCGGCATCTTCGTCGCCTTCACCTACATCGCCCCGATCCTGGAGCAGATCACCGGGTTCTCGCAGTCCATGGTGACGGTGCTGCTCGTCCTCTTCGGCCTCGGCCTGTTCGTCGGCAACACCCTCGGCGGCAAGCTCGCGGACCGGCACGTCATGCGCGCCCTCATGGGCATCCTCACGGCCCTGGCCGCGGTCCTCGCGGTGCTGTCGGTGACCGCGCACAACCAGGTGGCGGCCGCGGTCACCGTGTTCCTGCTCGGCGCCGCCGGCTTCGGCACGGTGCCCGGCCTCCAGCTGCGGGTGATGGACAAGGCCGAGGGCGCGCCCAACGTCGCCTCGGCGCTCAACATCGGCGCCTTCAACCTCGGCATCGCCGGCGGCGCCTTCCTCGGCGGCGTGGTCGTCGACAGCCCGCTGGGCCTCGGGGCGACCCCCTGGGTGGGCGCGCTGGTCACGTTGGTCGGCCTCGCGCTGGCCGCCGTGTCCGCCCGGATGGACCGGACGCGACGCGCCTGAGCCGGCCACCCGGCATACCGGGGAGCGACCCACGAAGGCCCCGTCCGACTGCCGGTCGGACGGGGCCTTCGTCGTCGGCGTGGCAGGTGGGGCACTTGGCCCCCTTGCCGGGCCCCGACGTCAGGACGAATGTTGCCACTGGCGTGCTGTGCGTCTGCAGGCAGCCAGCGCCCCGGCTGGAGGCTGATCGCGACGGGCGCGCCAGGAGGTCACCATGTTCATCCAGGTCATCCAGGGCAAGGTCGCCGACTCCGAGCGCCTGCAGGCGCAGATGGACAGGTGGGTCCGTGAGCTGCAGCCGGGCGCGACCGGCTGGCTGGGCTCGACTGGCGGCACCACCGACGACGGCACCTACGTGTGCACCGTGCGCTTCGAGTCCGAGGAGGCCGCGCGGCGCAACAGCGACCGGCCCGAGCAAGGCGCATGGTGGGCCGACACCGAGTCCTGCTTCGCGGGTCCGGTGACGTTCATCGACTGCCCAGACGTGTCCGAGTGGTTGCAGGGCGGCTCGGACGAGGCCGGTTTCGTGCAGGTCATGGAAGGCCACACCAGTGACGCCGCCCGCATGCGCGAGCTGCTCGAGCGCAGCGCGGAGGAGATCCACCGGCTGCGCCCGGAGATCATCGGCGGCACCATCGCCCTGCAGCCCAACGGGGACTACGTCGAGACGGTGTACTTCACCGACGAGGCGCAGGCCCGTGCGCACGAGAGTGCCGAGATGCCGGCCCCTCTGGCCGAGGCGATGCGTGAGGAGCAGGAGGTCATGGGCACCGTGACCTACCTCGACCTGCACCACCCGTGGCTGGTCTCGGCGAGCCGCTGAGCGTCAGGTCAGCGTGGCCCCCTCGAGCAGCCGCAGGACCGCGGCGAGAGGGGGCCATGCCGCCCGCCCGCGTCGGGTGACGGCATAGGCACGCAGGGTCACGTCGGGCTGGTGCAGCGGGAGCAGCGCGACCTGCCGGATCGTCGGCTGGTCGGCCGGCAGCAGGCCCACGCCCAGGCCCGCCGCCACCATGTCCTGGACCAGGTCCAGGCTGTCGGCCCGGTGCGCGACGTGCGGCGCGAAGCCCGCCAGCGAGGCGAGGATGCGCACGACCTCCTCGTCGGCGGTGTTGCGGGAGTTGACGATCCAGTCCACCTCGCGGAACCGGCCCACCACGGCGCGCGCGCTCCCGGCACCCGCGTCGACCCCCGCCGGCACCCCCAGTGCCCATGCGGCGGTGCCCAGTGGCGCGGTGACGACGGTCGGGTCGAACGTGGCCGGCGCCAGGTCGTAGTCGTAGGTCAGGGCCAGGTCGACGTCGTCGGAAGCCAGCAGCTGCAACGCCTCCGCCGGCTCGTGCTCGTGGATGCGCAGGCCGACGCCGGCGTGCCGCTCGGCGAGCTGCGCCACCACGGGCAGGAGGGCACGGCGGACGGCCGTGGCGAACGCGGCCACCCGCACGGTGCCCGCCGGCTCCGCGGAGGGGTCGAGGTCGAGCCGGGCCTCCTCGAGCGCCGCGAGGACGGTGACCGCGTGGTCGGCGAGCCTGCGCCCGGCCGGGGTGAGGCGGACCCGGCGTCCGACCGGCTCGACCAGCGGGGTGCCGACCTCACGGGCGAGCGCAGCGATCTGCTGGGAGACGGTCGAGGTGGTGGTGCCCAGCGCCTCGGCGACCTCGCGCATCGACCCGAGGCGGGACAGCTGCAGCAGCATCTCGAGGCGGCGCGGATCCATGGCCTGATTGTTCAAGATTCACGAACGTTATGTCCACGTTTCTCACGTGGACACGGACGGTCACGAGTGGCTCTACTGGAGTCATGAGCACGCCCACCACCGCCCGCAGCCACGCCCGGACCGGCACCTTCATGGCCGTCGGGTCCATGACCTGCGTGCAGCTCGGTCTGGCCCTGTCGGTCGGCCTGTTCGACCGGGTGGGGCCTCTGGGCGCGGCGTGGCTGCGGCTGGCCTGGGCCGGCCTCGTCCTGCTCGTCGTGGTCCGCCCCCGGCCGTCTCGTTTCAGCCGGCGCGGCCTGCTGACCGCCGTCGCGCTCGGGGTGGTCACGGCCGGGCTGACCATGCTCTTCATGGCGGCGGTCGCCCGGCTGCCGCTCGGCACCGCCAGCGCCATCGAGTTCCTGGGCCCGCTGGGCGTCGCCGCCGCGCGCAGCCACCGGGCCCGCCAGCTCGTGTGGCCGGCCCTCGCCGCGGTCGGCGTGCTGCTGCTCACCCGCCCGTGGGAGGGCACGGCCGACCTGGTCGGTGTCGGCTTCGCCCTCGCCGCCGCAACATGCTGGGCGGCCTACATCCTGCTGACCCAGGCGGTCGGCGACGAGGTGTCGGGGCTCCAGGGGCTGGCCGTGTCGCTGCCCGTGGCCGGCCTTGTCGCGACCGCCGTCGCCGGCAGCTCGGTCCTGCCCCACCTCACGCCGTCCGTCGCCCTGGCCGGCCTGGGCCTGGCCCTGCTCCTGCCGGTGGTGCCGTTCAGCCTCGAGCTGCTGGCCCTGCGCCGGCTCACCACGGCCGCCTTCGGCACGCTGATGAGCCTCGAGCCCGCGATCGCGCTCGTCGCCGGCGTGGCCCTGCTGCACCAGGTGCCCGACCCCGTCGCCCTGGCCGGCATGGCCTTCGTCGTGGCCGCCGGCATCGGTGCCGAGCGGACCGGAGCGCGCCACCACTCGCCGCAGCCCGGCCCGGCGCCCCTCGAACCGGTCACCTGCTGACGCAAGGCGAGCGCCCGGCATGCACGCCGAGCTCAGACGGGGACGCGCCGTAGCCGCTGCCGGTCCAGCGGCGACGGCCGCCGGTCCAGCCGTGCCTCCAGCAAGGCGCGCGCCTCGTCGCAGCGGCGCGCCCCGATCAGCGCGTGCAGCAAGGTGTCCTCCACGATCTCCCGCTGCGCGGCGCTCCCACCGAGCTGCACCAGCCACGGGCCGAGCAGCCGCAGCACCCGCACCGCCTCGCACCACCGGGCCTCGACGACCGCCACCAGCGCGTCGCACAGCGACACCACGACATCGGTCATCACCGGGTTGGCCGTTGCCGCAGCATGCGCGCGCAACCGGCTCAACCCCGCGACGTCACCGGCCGCGGCGAGGGCCAGCGCCGCGTGCATCGCGGTGAACGGCGTCGAGGGTCGCTCCAGCAGCTCGACGCCGACGAGCTCGAGCACCGCCGGGAGCGGGAGGTCCTCGGTCCACGACCCGGTCATCCGGCAGCGCCACAGCAGCGACGCCGAGTCGACGAGGGCGCGGACGCCGGTCACGTGGGGCGGGGCCAGCTCGCCGTCGTAGCGACGGTGCAGCGCGTCGAGGTCCCCGAGGGAGAGCTCGTGCAGCGCCGCGTGCCAGGAGAAGTGCGCCCGGTGCGAGGCGCCCCGGCCCGACGTCGCGATCCACGGGCTGAGCCACTGCAGCCCGGCAACATGCTGACCGGTCTCGTAGTAGACGTGCGTCTGCGCGTGGACGGCGTGTCCGGACGCCGCATCGATCCGCAGCGCCGATCCGGCCAGCGCGGCGGCCTCGTCGTAGCGCCCCTGGTCCTGCCGGACGAACGCCAGCAGCCCGGCGTACCACCAGTCGTCACCGTAGGCAGGCGCGAGCCCCTCGACCAGCGCCCACGCCTCCTGCTGCACGTCGGTGACGCCGGAGAACGCGATGGTCGGCACGGCCGCACTGACGGCCAGCGCGTCGCGCGGGTAGGCCTCGATGTGGTGCACCAGCGCGGTGGCGCCGCCACCTCGGCAGTCCTGCACGCGACGGGTGATGACATCGACCAGGCTGCGCTCGCGGTCGTCGCCGCGAGCGCGCACCGCCCCCTGCGCCGCCGCGAGGTATGCCGAGACGTCACCGCCCGCTCCGCCCTCGTGTCCCAGCAGCGCCAGCGCGGCGTGGGCCAGGGCGAATCCGGGGTCGAGCTCGGCGGCCCGCCGGAACGCGTCGTCGGCGCCGGACTGCACCCGCAGCACGCGGCCCAGGCCGTCGTTGTATGCCGCGGCCGCGGCGGCAGAGGTCGACAGCGACAGGCCCATCAGGTCCCGCGGGCGCCGGCGGCCGGGCACCGCGAGCGCACCCACGAGGGCCTCGGCGATGGTGGCCGCCTGCGCCCGGATCTCGGGGATGGCGGTGGACTCCCACAGCTCGCCGCGCCGCGGGGTGCCGAGGGTCCAGAGCGACCCGACGCTGTGGTCGGCGGCACGGACCCGCCCGTCGCGGTCGGTGGCCAGCCCCATTCGCACCGGGCCCGGCACGGCGCGACCGTGGTCGAGCAGCGCGGTCAGCAACGGGTCACCAGCCAGCTCGACGTCGGCGAGCGGCCCGGTGCAGTTGACCACGTAGCCCACCCTCCGGGTGGTGCCGTCGGACAGGTGGACCACGAGCGCGCTGCCGTCGTCGTCGACCGCCACGACCTCACCCGTCGCGACCTGCAGGGCCCCTGCTGCACGCATCTGGCTCACCGCGGCCGCCGTCCGGCGCGGCATCCGGTGACGGTGCACGTCCCAGCCGGAGGCATCCTGGCGGAGGAAGTCAGCGCGGCAGTCATCGCACAGCGCCGACCACAGCCGGCCGGTGTGCGCGCGGAGCCCGTCGATCGCGGGGCGCCAGTCGCCGGTCTCGCGGACCGTGCGGCGCACGTGGGCCAGCACCGCCTCGCGCAGCGACGCCCCATCCAGGTCGAGCTCGTCCGGCAGGTCGGTCGGCTCGACGCCAGGCTGCGGGTGCGCGGCGTGCACCGTGGGCAGCCGGCCGTGACGGGACACGGCATACAGCATGCGGCCGGGACGCGCCGCGCTGAGCGCCACGTCGACCATGGTCAGTCGGGTGCCGACGAGCAGCACGTCGCCGTCAGCGGCGGCGAGTGCGGGCAGGGCGCCGGGCGACCAGGGGTCGACGACGAAGCGGGGGGAAGCGAGCAGCGCCGGCGGCGCCCAGCCGGTGCCCGGCGCGTTGTTGCCGGTCGCCAGGACGACGCTGCCGGCCACCACGGTCCCGCCGGTGCACAGCTGGATCCAGTGCGACCGGTGGCGCTCCTGGAGATCGACCGCGTGCGCGGTGACGCGGTGCAGGTCGACGGTGGACGCAGCGGCGAGCTCGCGGCGCAGGGTGTCGGCAAGGTAGGTGCCATAGACGCGGCGCGGCAGGAACTCCCCGGGGCCGGTGTCGGCGTCGTGGTGGGCCCGGGCCCAGTCGAGCAGGTGGTCGGGCTCGTCGGGAAACGCGCTCATGCCTGCGGCCGGCACGTTGAGCAGGTGGCGGTCGTCCTCGGTCGAGTAGGCGACGCCCCGGCCGGTCGCGGGGGCCGGGTCGATCAGCACGATGCTCGCGCGGGCGCCGCGGCGCCCCAGGGCGCGCAGCAGGTGCATGGCGGTGAGGGTGCCGGCGGCACCGGCCCCGATGATGCCCACCACGGGGCCGGCCAACGGCGAGACGGCCGTGGGGGCGCCGGTCAGGCCTGGCGCCGGTCGGGTGTCACGACAGCCACAGGAGGGATCCCCGCTCATCGCAGCTCCAATTGTCAGTTCACCGGTAGCCAAGGTGGGGTATGGCGACGGACTCACTGTGGCCCACCACCTCATCGGGACCCTCCACCAATGCGCGTAACTCGCGCCCGACACAGACACGAAAAGGCCCCGCCCGGCTGGCGCCGGACGGGGCCCTCGTCGTGCACCGGTGGGGGGTGGGTCACGACGAAGAGCTCGTGGTCCACGACCCTGGCGCGGATGGGAGCGCCATCAACGCAGGCTCATCCGGGCTGGAGCTCCATCCAGTTGAGGTTGATGGACCCGGCGTCGCTGGCGCCTCGCCCGATGGTGACCAGGTTCAGACCAGCCTCGAGCCGCAGCCGGCTGAGCCGGTCCTGCCAGCTGTCCCACGTCGTCGTGGAGGGGAACGTGACGCGCCGGGGCGCATCGACGATCGTGCGGTCGGCGAGCTCGCTCGAGACGGTCATGGTGCTCGGGACGCTCAGGCCGTTCGCGTATCGCCACCGCACGGCATACGTCCCGGCGCGAGGAGCCTGCACGGCGAACGTGACCAGCGGGTCTCCGGGGACCCCACCTGCCTCGAGCTTGTCCACGAAGCCCGACCCGACGTAGCCGGGGTGGTTGTTGTTGAAGTTCGCCCCACCGCCCCAGGCCGCCCACGCGGCGTGGAAGCGCGGCGTCGGGCGCTGCGGGGTGACGTGGAACAGCGCGCAGCCGTGGGGTGCCAGGGTCGCCCGGGCCTCAGTGCGCACGCCCAGGTTGCGCCGGGCCCAGACGTCCCTGACCTGCGCCGCGCCCGCGATGCCCAGGTCGCGGCTGAAGTGGAGGGCCTTGTCCACGGTCGCCGTGTCGTCCCGGTTGAACAGGGCGACGACCCAAGACCCGTCGGGCAGCTGCCCGGCCCAACGCTCGCTGTCACGCGACCCTGGATCCACCGAGTACGGAGTTCCGTTGTAGTACAAGGGTTTGCCGACCAGACCCTTGCGATGCAGGTCAAGCACCTCGGGCTGGGTGAAGACCCAGCCGGTGGAGCCGATGTCGGAGTGCAGGTCGGCTATCGCGATCGGCGATCCCGCGATCGTCATCAACGTCACGGCCGTCTTGCGTTCTTCGTCGGTGGCGAAGGTGTGGGCGCGCAGGAAGTCACCGTCGAGGATGAGCTGGCCGCGCCCGGCTCGGTGTGACCACCCGGTGAAGCCGCAGAAGGGGTTGAACCAGTTGGGCCAGGCGTCCTGCCACCCTTGTCGGCCTCCGCTGAGTCGGTCCCAGCCACCCTTGTCGGCGTCAGCGTTGATACGCACCAGGTCGCCGTTCGCGAGCTCCGCGGAGGCGTTGTCGAACAGGTGCGGCATGACCAGCGACACCTCCATCGTGTCGCCGGCAGCTTCGTTCATCCAGTGCAGGGCCGTGAGGTAGTTCGCCCGGCCGTGCGGCGCGTTGACCTGTCCGATGTTGGCGTCCATGCCGTTCTCGTACCAGGACAGGAAGTCGACGCGCAGGTACGGCACCCCTATGGCCTTGAAGTACTCGACGTACCCCTGGACGTACTCCCTGGCCCCCGGCCTGGTGACGTCGACCCAGTACAGGGTGTTGCCGCCGATATCCCTGGCGAAGTAGTCACCCTGGTCCACGATGTCGGCGATCTTCACGTCGGGCCGGCCCGCGACGGTCTTGGCCGGGTCCTCGACCGCGGCCCGGTGCACCCACAGCGGGTTGTAGTACACCCCCAGGCTCATCCGCCGTTGGGCGAGGTATGCCGCCCAGTAGGTCCAGTCATGGGTCCACGAGTCGTTGTAGGTGGTGATGTACCCGTGCTCGGTGGTGCGCGACGAGCCCTCGATCCACCCGTCGGTGCAGGCCATGTCGTATCCGCTCGGCGCGAACGCGCTGGCCAGCCAGTCGATGTTCGCCTTCCACTCGTCCTCGGGGATGGGCGCGTTGTGGGGGAAGGACCAGCCGTAGATGTTCCAGTACAGCGGGCCCGGGCCGCTGCGGGTCCAGGGGCTGTTGCGGCTGACTCGCGACAGCGGCGCCGCGGGAGTCGATGCGCGGGGCGCCGACCCGGCCTGCGCCGTCGCCGCGTAGGCCGGGTCGGCCAGCTCGAGTGCCGTGGCTAGCGAGATGAGTCCACCGGAGGCCAGCAGCGCGCGTCGGGAGATCGCCATTGATCATGCTCCTTCAGGAGGTTCATGGATGTGGCTATGCGGTGATATGCGGCATTTGTCCAATAGACCTTCCTCTTCGGGTGTGGATGCGTCAACCACCTGAAACAGCCCTGGGATCCGTTGCGACGGCTGCTACACGACTGTCAGGACCACCGCCGGGCAGGCAGAGTCACGCAGCCCCGAAACACCTCCACCAGCCCACGGCTCGCCGCCGGCCGGAATGCGGTCGTTGATGAGGTCGACTGCCTCGCCGGCCCAGACCGGTAGCCACCCATCGGCGCCAGCGCGACCGGGTGCCGCAAACCCGGCATCCCCGTGAATGCCGTTGTCAAAGCCATGCCGCGTCATCACCTGTCGTCCGACGTCGGGATCACAACCGCGGCAACTGCCCGCCGCGGACCGGCCCCGCCACACCCAGCCACCATCTCGTCGGCGGCTCCTGGCCACCCGACCGTCGGCCCGGCTACCCGCAGTAGGTGCGTCGCCGGGCTCGGTCCGCACCCACCGTTGGCGCCTGCGATCCTTCACCAGCCAGCTGTGCGAACCCGGGTTTGTGCGCCCCGTTCGCCAAGCGATCCCCGGGTTGACACCGCGGGTTGCCCGCCCGCTGACCGTTACGCGGCGGGGCCGAGGCCCCGCCGCGTCGCACCTCAGTCGCCAGGCCGTGCGCCGCCCAGCTGACGAACGAGGGCGTTGGCGTCGCCGACGGGGCCGAGGTGGACGAGCTTGTCCGGGTTGACGACCGCGCGGACGGCCGCGACCCGGCCGTCGAGGATGTCGAGGGCCCAGACGGCCAGCAGCTGACCATCGACGAGGAACGTGGCGCCCGGGTCGCCGTTGACCTCGGCGAGCCGGATCTCCATCTCGGGAAGGCGGCGCAGCACGCGCAGCCAGTTGGTCAGCGTGTGCGCAACCCGGCTGCGGCCGCGCTGCGAGCGAGCAAGCGAGGGTGCCTTGCCACCGCCGTCGCCGACGAGCTCGACGTCGTGCGCGAGCAGCGACTCGAGCCCGGCCAGGTCACCCTCCTGGGCAGCGGCGAAGAAACGGCTCGCTAGCTCGGTCTGCTGCTCGCGCGTCGTCGTGAACCGCGGTCGCCGCTCCTCGACGTGCCGTCGCGCGCGAACGGCGAGCTGGCGCACGTTCGCCTCCCCCTTGCCGACGATCTCCGCGACCTCGCCGTATCCGTAGCCGAATACGTCATGCAGCAGCAGGACTGCCCGCTGTTCCGGCGAGAGGCTCTCGAGCAGCACGAGCAGCGCCATCGACAACGAGTCGGCGGTCTCCGCATGTCGCGCCGGGTCGGAGCCAGCCCCGGAGCCGTCGGTGAGGATCGGCTCCGGCAGCCAGTCTCCGACATACCGCTCCCGACGCACCCGTGCCGACCGCAGCTCGTCCATTGCGAGCCGGGTGGTCACGGTGGCCGTGAACGCCCCTAGCGAGGCGATCCGTTCGCCCGACTCGAGCGAGCAGTGCACCCGCAGCAGCGCCTCCCGCACCACGTCCTCAGCCTCGGCAACGCTGCCCAGCATCCGGTACGCGATCCCGAAGGCCACCGGCCTCAGGTCAGCCAGCAGCCGCTCCCGGTCGGGAGCAGCCGCCGGCGACTCGCGCTCGTCGGTCACGCCGCGGCGTCGGTTTCGGCCCGGGCCGGACCGGCCAGCTCGCGGAAGCCGTCCCGCCACGTGGCGTGCGCCGGGGTCCAGCCCAGTTCACGCTTGGCCTTGGCGTTGGACGCGCCCCGTAGCTGAGTCATCATCACGGCCCCAGTCTCGCCCGCGAACAGCTTCCCGACGAACCGCGGCACGCGCATCGGCGCCTTGGCGCCCAGCGACTCGGCCAGGACCGGCAGCCACGTTGACACCCGCGCCGGCTCGTCGTCGACCACGTTGTAGACACCGGGCGCGCCAGACTCGACCGCGGCCACGGTCGCTTCCGCCGCGTCGGCGATGTGGATGAACGACCACACCCCGCCACCGTCACCGACGACCGGGAACTTCCGCTGGCGGACGGCGTCGGTCTGCTCGCCGTCCGGGCCGAGCGAGGTGTGCGGGCCGTAGAAGCCGCCGTAGCGCAGTACGAGACCCTGCGTCCACGTCGCGGCGAGCACCGCGTCCTCGACGTGCCGGATGGCCCCGACGGTCTGCTCCATCCCGGGCGGCGGCTGGGTGCCGAACGGGTCATCCTCGGACTTCACCGGACCACCTACCCGGTCGTACCCGGCGAAGAAGCTCTGCGCGACGAACCGCTCCACCCCGACTGCCTGGGCCGCCGAGAGCAGGTGGTCCGTGCCCTCGGTCCGCAGCCGGTTGGTCGGTGCGAACGCCCGGTCGAAGTGCCGCATGTCCATCGGCCCGATCGAGGTCAACTGGTGCACGACCACATCCGGTCGCGCCATGGCAACCGCCCGCGCCACCTGGTCCGGGTCGAGCGCGTCGGCCACCACGGGTACGGCCCCGAGCTCCCGCAGGAAAGCCTGCTTCGACTCGCTGCGAGTCATCGCATGGACCTCGTGCCCGGCCCGCACCAGGCGCGGCACCAGCTGCCGCCCCATCGCACCGGTCGCTCCTGCCACGAACACCCTCATCACACGCTCCTTCGTCGGTTCCCTGCGTACACCCACCCAGACGAGACAGCAGCCCGTCCTGTGACACCGGGGCGCGAAACGGGGGAGGACGACGTACGCCCGCGGCCGCCGTCGTGGGACGGCGGGCGCGTGCGAGGGCGACGCACGGGTCACACCTCCGCGGTGACCGGGAGCGCCCCGCCGGGCCTGGGCCAGGTCGGCACGACATGCCGACATCCACCCCGCGGCCGGGCGTGATCGGTCTTCGCGCGACGAAGGTGGATGACTCTGCCTTCTCCGGGCTCCTGACCAGTGGGACGGCGCCCCTGCCCACCGCCCGGTCGCGGGTAGGCCGTATCGCACCCATCCCCGGGCACGTGACGTACAAGACGGAGGGCCGGTCGCGTCGTGTTGTCGTGGCCAGCCAAGACGCGGAAGGTCTGGGCCTCCCCCTCCGTGGCGGTCTCCCGCGGCGGCGCTGGAGATCAGCCCGGCCTCATTGGACGGCATGACCCTTCAAGAGGCCCTGGACACCGCCCGGAGGGTGAAAGCACCGGGTGATGTCTCGACCTGTCTGCGGACGGTGGGCCTTCGGAGACGACACGTATGCACGTGAACTGGAGGATGCCCTGAATGGCGGCGCCCCACACGCCCGAGACCTGGGCAACAACGGAACTCAAGAGAGCCCAGCCATCAGTGGTTGCGAGACACGGGCTCATCCGCTCGTCACCGGTGCAGGGTCCTGATGAAGTCGGCGGCCGCGATGTCCCCTCGCTCCTGCGCCCGGGCGGCGACGAGCCACAGTGCCTGTTCAGCGTCCAACGGCTCGAGGTCGCTGACGGTTACCTCGCCCTTGGCCAAGGCGAGCACGATCGGGTTGAGCAACGCCAACTCGGCTTCGTCGCGCTGCCTGAGCGCCTGCCGGATTCGGCCGGGAAGGTCCGGTGTCGTGGTGGTGGGCTCAACGCCACTGCCGCGGTCGTCGGAAGCCATGGCCCTAGGTTTCACGGACTCAACCGTGGACCTCGTGGGTGAGCGCCCTTCGACAGGGGGATGAACGAGACCCAACCCGAAGGTGTTCCTTATCAGCGCCCGAGTACCTCGGCTCGCCGACCGAAACCACTCGGTGGCTGCGGGGTGACGGTCCCGGTCTCAGGTCCCTAACGAGACCGCAGGACGCATGCCGGGTGGGCGAGTCCGGGTGATGAGTCGGTCGCTGGGACCGGTGTCCGTCAGGATCGAGGACGGTTCTTGCCATCATCACCTGCAGACTCAACGGAACCCGCTCCCTCGTAGCGGTCGCGTCCGACTGAGACTGCAAGGCTCCGGGCCCGTCGAAGCGGCCGCTGGGCCGTCAAGGGGTGCGCGCGGCAGGCGTGGAGTGGCGGATCCGCGGCCATGGTTCGCAATGGTCGGGTCCGGCATTCACATCGGCGTTGCCTGGCGATCACTGTCGGGGCCGAGGGTGAGGCGACCGTTCAGAGATGGCGTGTTGGAGGCTGGGATGAGCATGGAGATGGACCTTCTGGTGTCGACGGACCTGCCGACCCGGCTTCGTCGGGCAATCGCCCACAACGATGCCCAGGAGCTGCAGGTCCTCAACCCGATCATCCGAGGGCTCACTCAGGGACTGGTCCGGTTGAGCGAGATCGAGGCCCTGGACGCCGAGGTGGCCCGGCGGCTGGTCTTCGCGCGGGAGAAGGCCCGCGCCGCCCGGCGCCGCCGGGTCGTGCCGTGGACATCCTGAGGCTCTGGCCCTTCCCGCCGGGGTGAGGTCGCTCCGTCGGGGGTTGGAGCACAGCTGCAGGCAGTCGACCTTTGACCCGTCGGCCGGCATCCCGCTCAAGACGTGGTTGGCCAACGTGCGCGGCCGGGGCTGGGGACCGGTCCGTGGGGTTCGTACGATCGTGCGGATCCCGACCGGGCTGCGCTTGTGCGTCGTCATGCGCAAACAGCAGGTGGCCTAGGGGTTGAACTCCACCCTTGTCCAGCGCACGGAGTCGAGCCAGTCGGGGTGGTCCAGGGCCCAGCCCGCCACGAGGTGGTGGGCGGACTCGATGTCGCCAACGGCGGTGTGGAAATGTCTTTCCGGACTGCCCGCGCGGTGCTCGACCTCCCAGCCGGGATCGCGCTCGGTGCGCAGCACCTGCACGTACGTCTGGCCCGAGCGGTCGTCGAGTCGTTCAACGATCAGGCAGCTGCCCTCGCCGGCGTCGATGTCCTCCAGGAGCCCGAGCAGCTCAGCGTCCGAGGGGTCGTCCAGCACCGTGCCGCGATCGGTGGCGGCCCGCAGCCGCCCTCCAACGGACCGGTATGCCGTGGGGTCGGGTTGGCCTCCGCCCGGCATGGCCTTGGTCAGCCCGCCGACGAGGCTTGCGAGGCGACTCCGCTGGCACCAGCCCTGCCCGGCACGGCCCCACCTGGGGCGAGGGTGACCGAACGCAGGTCGCTCCTGGCGTAGCGGTGGACCAGCAGCGGCAGGAACGTGCGCACACGGGCGTCGGCGAAGCGGGCAGCCACCTCGTCAAGAACCCGATCCACCACCTCCGCACCGGTGAGCAGGTCGAAGTCCCGATGCAGTTGCGCGGCGACCTCGCGGAAGTCGGGATGCAGCCCGTGGCGGATCCGGGAACTGAGCGGGGTCGAGTCCTGATCCATGCCTGATGGTCACGTGCGATCTCGCGCCCTCGCAATCCCCAATAGTCCCGGGTCGGGCGGCCGCTGACCTCCCAGCCCTCGCCCGAATTGGGTTGTTTGCCTGGTTGCGCAGCGCTCTTCCTCGCCACGTTTCCGCCGTTCATGCCGCTGACGCCGGGTGCACGCCCGGTCATTGCATCGTGGGTGTCTGGACGAGGAACGAACCGAGGGAGTTGCCCCCGCACCGCAGTCGCCGAGGCGTCCGAGGCCCAGGTCAAGGCGCTGGACGCCGAGCAAGCGCTGTGGCTCGTGGCAGAACACGAGAAGGAGAAGGGCGCCTCCATTCGAGCCCGCCTCTGGAGCGGTCTCGCCACCGCCATTGACTAACGTCAGCGGGAGCCATCCGGGCCGGACGATGCCGGCATCATCGGGGCCGGCGACCATGGTTTGCGCAGGGGTGCACAGCTTTGGAGAAACCCCATGCCACAGGCGCAACGCTCGGTCCTCATCGGGCGTCCGGTGGAGGCCGTCTTCGCGTTCTTCACCGATCCGGCCAACGACCACCGGTGGCGGCCCCAGGTCATCCGGACCGCCAGCCAGGGACCGCCGGTCGTCGGGGAGAGGATCCATCTGGTCGTGAACGGCCACGGAGGCCGTGGGGTCCCGGCGGACGTCGAGGTGACGGCCTACGAACCGGCCACCCGCTACGCGTTCAGGGGCGCCGACGGGCCGGTCCGCCCCAGGGGCGAGTACCGCTTCGCCCCGTACGGCTCCGGCACTGAGGTCACCTTCATGCTCGACGCCGAGATCCCTGGCCTTCGGAAGCTGTTCCTGAGCGCCCGCGTTCGGAAGCACATGAACGGTGAGATGAAGGCCCTCGACACGGCCAAACGACTGCTCGAACTGGGCTGATCAGCCAGCCCCGTCCGCGGGCCCGAGCGGTATGCCGTCAAGGGGCGGCCCATCCTCACGCCGCTGGAGCTCGCTGCGAACGTCGAAGTACCGCGACAGGTCCTCGTCCATGTCGCCCATCGTGGGGCGCTCAAGCGTGTCGGAGGCCTGGGCGAGACGAGCCTCGTACATCCGCTGAAGCGCCTTTGCCTCGGCGACCAGCTCCTCGGTGGTCATCAGCTCGACCGGCCGCATGGCCCAACCATAGGCGGCACACGCCGCAACAGGGAGCCCCGTTCATGGCCGCATGCACGCGGCGGGCCCCCGGCGCACGCACGTGAGATCAGCGATGGGACATGGGCGGGGCGGCGTCCTCCTCCGTTGGGAGGGCGCCGCGCTCAAAATTCCCGTCCTTTTGACGGTACGTGCGTAGACGGACGTCCGCGACCATCGGTATTCGGACGTAGTCCCTCCCTGTCAGCCCAACGCTGGTTTGCCCGGGTGCGGCAGGGCCCGGTTCAAGGGGAGGTTTCGTGAAAGCTCGGCGCCGTTGGCTCGCGTTCGTGGTGGCGGTGGTCGCCGCGATGCCGCTCGTTCTGGCCCTGCCGGCCACCGTGACGCAGGCGGCCGGGGATCCGGTCATCGCCGCCGCAGGCGACATCACTTGCCAACCGCCGGGCAAGGCCAAGGCCAACGCCTGCCACCAGCAGGCCACGGCCAACCTGCTCGGTCAGGTCCTGTACGACGCGGTGCTGCCACTCGGGG
Source organism: Oryzihumus sp. (assembly GCF_054325275.1). Taxonomy (NCBI): domain Bacteria; kingdom Bacillati; phylum Actinomycetota; class Actinomycetes; order Micrococcales; family Intrasporangiaceae; genus Oryzihumus; species Oryzihumus sp. The sequence continues at coordinate 29,889 of NZ_JBTCWL010000003.1, read as the reverse complement.
ACGGCCAGTACGACTGTGGCACGCTGAGCGGCTACCAGCAGGTCTACGCCCCAACCTGGGGGAAGTACCTGGCGAAGAGCCACCCTGTGGTCGGCGACCAGGACTACGGCGGAAGCACCTGCTCGGTCCCCGGGGCCTCGGGCTACTTCACCTACTTCGGAGCCAACGCCAGCCCGGACAACCCCTCCTGCACCTCGGCCTGCAAGGGCTACTACAGCTACGACATCGGCGCCTGGCACGTCGTGGCGCTCAACTCCGAGTGCACCCAGCCGGGGGTGGGCGGGTGCTCGTCGACCAGCCCGATGCTCACCTGGCTGGATAAGGACCTGGCGGCCCACCCCGCCCAGTGCACGCTGGCCTACATGCACGAGCCGTACTGGGCCAACGGCACCCTGGCCAAGAAGTACCTCCCCGTCATCAAGGCGCTGTACAAGGCCCACGTCGACGTGCTGCTGACCGGGCACAAGCACATCTACGCCCGCTACGCCCCGCAAAGCCCTACCAGCGCCAACGACCCGACACAGGGGGTGCGCGAGTTCATCGTCGGCACCGGCGGTCACAACCACGCCGCGCTGGCCAGCCCGCTGCCCAACCTGCAGGCCTCCGACAACACCACGTTCGGCGTGCTCCAGCTGACGTTGCACAGCAGCAGCTACGACTGGACGTTCGTGCCCGAGGCAGGCCAGTCCTTCACCGACAGCGGCACAACGGCCTGCCACTGACCCCTGCGCCAGCGCGCACGCTCGACGTACCGGTAGGGCTCGCCCGGGAAGCCGACCCCGCCGTACAGCGGGAGCGGGTGCGGGGTCAGCGGCCAACCCTCGAGCCACCTCCGGTGCGTCACCGAGCGGACAGGGATGGGGCCGCCCGGTGACCGAGGGCGCACAGGGGCGCACGTGGGGGCGGACAGCCATCGTCAGCCGGATCCCACCGGGCACGCCCGGACAGAAAAGAGATCGGCCCCCGTGCTGAGCTGGTGCTCAGTCGGGGGCCGATCTGCACTGGGTGGCAGGTGAAGGATTCGAACCTTCGTAGCCTTAGCGACGGACATACAGGGAGCCAGCAGCGACCTCCTGACCAGCGCAAACGCGCCCGGGCTCTCGTCTCGGTCGCGCATGGGCCGTATGGGTACCCACAGAGCGGCATCCCTCACCTGAGTTGGGCGGCTACGAGCTTGCGCTACCGGCGGGCCCCAACCATGAAACGCTCCGGCATTCCGTTGAGTGCATCGCCCCGGCTGTCCAGTTGGCCCCAGACCGGGCGGCGCCCCGGGCCACCTGACGCCGGAGGCGAGACCGTGCACTGACCGCCGCGTGGGGCGCCGGCCGGATTCTGCGCCATCGCTGTAGTTTCGGCGGTGCTCACGCCGGTTCACCGCCCAAGACCTGGCACCCGGTTCTCGATCTCACCGCTGTGGGACACGGTGCTGAGCCTCAAGGGGCCCTTCGAGGGCGCGGGGGCGCCACGGCCCACTTGCCGTGGGCGAAGCGGGTCCGGCAGCACGTGGGCGCCGCGTTCACCCTGCTGGTCTACCGACGGCTGCTGCGCCGGTTCGGGTCAGGCGCCTCGCCGAGTCCGGACCGCCCCCGTGAGCCCGGCAGCGCCGGCCAGCCCTTCCTTCCACGCTTCCGCACCATGCTGAACGGCACCGGGTGGCGCGTTCACTCGCCGTCGGACGCCCACACCCGGTCCATCGGCCGACTCACCGCCGGCGCCGCCAGCGTCGACCCGGCGGCCGCGGTGACCCCGATGGTCCACCCGACCGGCCCCAGTGGGCGACTCCCGAAGAACTGCGACAACCCTGGCGTCTGCACGACTGCGGCCAGAGCCGCGGCGCTGGCCAGTGAGGAACCCACAACCAGAGGGTTGCGCCAGCCGGCTGCCAGCGTCTGACCCAGCTGGGAACCCACCAGTGAGACCAGGGCCACCGTGTTGGCGCGGCCCCTGGTGAGTCCCGTGAGCCGGCCCGCCTGCCACCCGAGGGCCCCGGCGGCGGCGGTGACCACCCCCCGGGTCAGGATGTCCCGGGCGAGCGCCGGACCAAGGGAGGCGTCGGGCCCCTCCCGCGCGAGAGCGGCCGGCTCTGCGCGGTCGGGCGGCCGGACGGCCAGTGCCAGTGCCGGCACGAGGTCGGTGAAGAGGTTGACCAGGAGGAGCTGGCGCGCGTTCAACGGGCTCCCTCCGGGCAACAGCAGCTCGCTGCCGACCGTGAACACGATCTCGCCGAGGTTGCCGCCGACAAGGACCGCGACCGCGTCCCTCACCGAGGCCCACATCGCCCGGCCCTCGACGATGGCGTCGATGATGGTCTCGATCCGGTCGTCGGTGACGACCACGTCGGCGGCTTCCTTGGCAGCGTCGGTCGCCCGGTCGCCCAGCGCCACCCCGACGTCGGCCGCCCGGATGGCGGCGGCGTCGTTCGCGCCGTCGCCGGTCATCGCGACCACCCGCCCCGCTGCCTGGAGAGCCTGAACGATCCGGACCTTGTGTGCCGGGCTGACACGGGCGAACACCGCGACGGACCTGACCTGCTCGAGGAGCTGCTCGTCGGCCAGGGCGTCTACCTCCGAGCCCGTCAGCACCCCGTTGCCGTCGAGCAGTCCGAGCTCGGCGGCGATGGACTCGGCCGTGCTCGGGTGGTCACCGGTGACCATGACCACCTGGACCCCCGCCGCGCGCAGGGAACCCACCGCCTCCGCCGCGGAGACGCGGACCGGGTCGGACATGGCGACCAGACCGACCAGCTCGAGTCCGGCGACGCGCTCATCGTCCAGGTCCGCTGTGCCCGTCGCCGGGCCCTCCGCCACTGCCAGGACGCGGTAGCCACGCCGCGCCAGCTCGTCGATCCGGCTGTTCAGCCGCGTCCGGCCACGGGCATCCAGCCGGGTCGCGCCCCTCGCCCGCCGCCAGGTCCGGCACCGGGGCAGGATCACCTCCGGTGCGCCCTTGACCGCCAGGCGGCGGCCGGCCCGGACCCGCCCCACCACGGCGTGGTAGCCCCGGCTGGGCTCGAACGGCACCTCGACGTCGACGCGCCACCCCGCCGCGTCCAACCCCTGCGTGACCGCCGCGACCCGTGCTCCCTCGATGACCGCGCGATCCGTCGGGTGCGACACGTGAGCGCCGTCCTCGCCGGACGGAGTGGCTCGCAGGGCGGCGGCGAGGATGGAGCGCGCGGGGCCATCCAGCTCCCCCAGGGGCAGCTCAGACACGCCGTCGGATACGCAGGTGAGCTGAATCTGCCCCGTTGTCAACGTGCCCGTCTTGTCGGCGCAGAGCACATCCACCCGGCCGAGCGCCTCGATCGTCGAGGCATGTCGCACTAGCGCCTTGCGGCCGGAGAGCCGCCGTGCGGCCGCGAGCTGCGCCACGGTCGCGACCAGGGGAAGCCCCTCGGGGACTGCGGCGACGGCCAACCCGACGCCGGTCGTCAGGGTCTGCCCCAGCTGACGCCCGTGGAGCAGACCCCCAGCCAGGAGTGCTGCTCCAGCGCCCAGCGACAGGGGAACGGTCTGCGCGGTGAGCCGTCGTAGTCGGGCCTCGACCCCGCTGCGTCTGGGCTGGTCGGTCCCGATCCGTGCGCTTCGTCCCACCTGCGTGTCGTTACCGGTGGCGACAACCACCGCCGTCACCTCACCCGCGGCGACCGCGGTCCCCGCATACAGCATGCTTCGCCGGTCGGCGACGCTTCGTGCCGCCGAGGGCTCACTCGTCTTGGTGACGAGCTGTGACTCGCCGGTCAGGCTCGCCTCGTCCACCTCCACGCCGCGGGCGGTGAGGACGCGGCAGTCAGCGGGCACCGCGTCGCCGGCCCGTAGCACGACCACATCGCCCAGCACGAGGCCCTCGCTGGGCGTCATGAGCTCGACCCCGCCACGGCGGACGCGCACCCGGCCGGCAGCGACTGCCATGAGACGCCGCAGCGCCTGGTCCGCCCCGACGTGCTGGATGCCCCCGATCAGGGCATTGAAACCCATCACGCTGCCGATGAGGGCGGCGTCCACGATCGAGCCGAGAGCCGCCGAGAGCGCGGCACCGCTTGCCAGGGCAGGCGTCAGTGGGTTGGCCAAGGAGTCGAGGGTGGCGCGCAGGACACCGGCCCGTTCCGCTTCGGCCCCCTCCTGCTGGGCCGCGGCGTCGCGCCCCGCAACCTCGTCCCCCGTCAGCCCCTGGGGTCGGCTTTCCAGGGACGCCAGCACGTCCTCGACCGACATGGCGTGCCAGTCGGACACGTCATCGCCAACGGGTTCCGGCCGCTTTCCGAGTCCTCGCGCCGCCCAGGCACCGGCGGCCAGGGAAAAGCCGGCCGCGGCATTGACCCCCAGGGCCGCCCGTGAGGATGCGCCGCGGCGTCGACCTGACAGGGCCAGCAGCGAGGCGGCACCCGATCCGTAGGCTGCGCAGGCGATGCTGCGCCGACTCACCGTGCGCGCCACGGGAATGGCTTCCAGGACGAGCCAGGCGTCCAGCAGCCCACGGGAGCTCAGCAGGTGCGCCCCCCACGGCGGGCGGTCAGGCTCGCGGAGCACCCCGATGCCGACGTCGGCGGCCGCCAGCGCGGCCCGTTGCCGGGCGGTGACCACCGCGACCACGTGGCCCGCAGCCTGCAGCTCGCGGACCTCCCCCGCCAGGCGCGACCCGCCACGCACCAGCTGGTCCACACCCAGCCGAACCGTCACCGATGAGGCGTGCAGCCCTGCTACCGCCACGTTGCCGGCCTCCCGGGCTGCCACCACCAGGGCCGGCGCGAGGGGGTCGACCTGAGGCAGGACCTCGACGAGCGCGGCCAGGCCGTGTGGGTCGTGAAGACCCAGCACCAGGGCTCGCCCCCGGCGCAAGGCCCGTTCCGCCACCCACGCCTCGCTTCCGCGGGGCACGTCCCCTGAAGCCAACGGAGCCAGCCTCCAGCGCCCCGACGTCCGGGCCTCCCCGGGTGCCTCGGTGTCGAAGAGCATCCGGCTGGCGAGCCACAGCTCGTCCTCCTGGCCCGCTCGTTCCGGCGGCGTCCAGACCGAGCCGAGCGTGGCACGCCCGGTCAGCAACACCTCCGCATCGAGGACGACCGTGTCGACGCGGTCCAGACGGCGCAGCGCCGCAGGATCCATGGACAGGACGCCGCGCGCGGCCAGGAGCCGGCCCAGGGAGGTGGCGAACCCTTCCCGCCCCAGGCGGGCCGGTTTGGGGTTGCTCGCCACGGTGGCCGCCACGGCCAGTCGCGGATCGCGCGTGGCCGCCAGCGCCCCGAGGGCGCCGGCCACACCGGCTGCTGCGGACCGTCGTGAGTAGCGCTCCACCGGGCCCTCGGGGGCCGCACCCCGTCGTTCGGGCAGGGCGAGGGGGGCACATCCGAGGTCCGCCCTACGGTGCAGCTCGGCCTCCCGCTCCTCCCAGACGCGCCGGCGCCCGGCGAGCTCGGCGGCGGCCAGCGCGCGATACATCCCGTCGACGGCCAGGCTCAGGGGAGACCCGGCCAGTGACTGGGCCAGCGCGTGCACCCCGGCGAGGCCGACGTCGGCGGCCGGCCCCAGCCTGTCCTCCAACGGCCTGCGGACCGCGGGCGTGGCCTCCGCCAGGCTCACCAGGGCTGCCGTCTCCGTGGACACGGCGTTGGCGCGTAGGGCACGGGTGACCAGCCCCAGGCCGAACCCTGCAGTGTCGGCCGCCAGGGCCCACATCTGGCGCTGACCCGGCTCGTCGTCGCCCGGGTGCTCCGGACGGTCATGGGGAAACAACGTCCTGGACAGGCCGTGACGTTGCTCGAGCGCCTCGATGACGCCGACAAGGTCCTGGAGGTCGACCTGGTCGGGGACGAACGCCACCACGACGCGACCAGTGACCTGGTTCACCGCGGCCCAGTCGACCCCGTCAAGCCGGTCCATCTCCCGCTCGAGCTCACGTGCCAGGGGCTCACGGCCTTCTTCGTGGATGCCCCGGACCTCGATGTGGGCGCGGCCGTCCCGGGTCCAGACGCGTCTGCCCCGACGCCCCGCGCTCGTCCTGCGGCGGCCGGCAACCGGTCCGCCGGTCTCGTTCGCGGACGGATCGGAGCGCTCGCCCGCCGTCACGTGGCGACAGGCTTGGGGACCGGTTCCAGGCGCTCGGGGACCGGTGCCGAAGCCACCTTCTCGGCCAACCCCGCCCTGGCCCTCCGTTCAGCGATGTACGAGCCGGCTGCGACCACGCCGGCGACCGGCCAGGTGATCACGTCCAGGGCCGCCAGAGCAGCGAGTCCGCCGAACCACAGCACCCTGTTGGTGGTGGCCTCCGGCAGCCGGGGTTGCAGGGCATGGGGCACCGACACGTGCACCCCGGGCACGGAGACGCCTGACATGTGCACCTCAGGAAGGGGCACGTGCCGTACGTGTACCTCCGGAACCAGCACCGGGAGCGTACGGAAATGCTCCTGCTTCTCGGGAGCCGCCTGCTTCTCGAGAGTCGCCTGGCGCTTGGCGACGCGCCGCTCGCCGGTACGCGCGGGTGTTGCCTTCTCGGGCATGGGAACCTCCCCGTCTAGGACCATCTCAACCTCATCCCCCGCGGCCCGGGCGACAAGGGACGCAGGTCCCCGGGCCGGTATGGCTGGGGCCGCGGGCGTGGGGCGTGCTCACGCCTCCTCGAGTGCCTCGCCGAGGGCGGAGAGCCCGGGGCGGCGGGTCAGGTCGAGCAGAACGTGGCCGACTCCGAGCGCAAGGGCGATCGGCAGCTCGATGAGCTCCGCCTGGACGAGCGCAGCGAGCCCGGCGTAGTAGAGCAGGTGCTCGATCGGGGGTGTCTCGACCTGCCTGCCCGAGACGGTGAGCAGGACCCTGTGGCCGCCCCTCTCGGTGATGATCTGCGCCTGGATGTCCATCGGTGTCTCCTGCGTCTGCCGACCTCTCCCGCACCTCCGGGACTGCACCGGTTCTCTGGAGCCTCTCCGGGCTGCGGCCGCCACGCTTCATCCGGGGGGAATGATTCCGGCCCGGCCGCCCCCATCGCGCGGCCCCGTCCAGGGGCTGACCCGCGCATACCGGCCGTTCGTGAGGATCCCTGTCCCGCAACGGGACAGGGCTCCCGGCTGCTCTGCCGCGTGGGCACCTGTAACGGGACCGCAACACCGCGGACCTTCCCTCGGTGGTCTCTCGGTGTCAGGGGCTCACCCGAGCCTGGGGTGTCCTCTCATCCGGATGCTCGTACGCTTTGCCGCGAGCCCGGCAACCAGCCGGCCTAAGCCTGCGGCTTGTCCCGTTCGCTGAGCAGCCACAGCGCCTGCTCGGCGTTGAGGGCCTTGATCTCACCGACGGTGACGTCGCCGTACGCCAACGCCCGAATGATGGGGTTGAGGTAGGTCAGTTCGTCGCGGTCCTGCTTGGCGATGGCACGCCGGATGCGACCGGGCAGGTCGGGAGTCACGGGAACGTCGAGTGAGAGCGGGCCGGGTGCGATGCTCATGGGAATGTCCTCGTGTTCGTGCCGGTCATCACTTTGACCACGTTGCCGCGTCGCCACGAGCAGCGCTCGACTAGGGCATGAACTGAGTGGGCGCCGACGGCGAATACTGCCTCGAAAACACCCATAGGTCGCCGGTAGGGGCACGGCAGCCTCTGCTGGGGAGGCTGTGTCGGTGTCTCAGGTTCCTAACGAAGGGTCGCGAGCCGAGGACCCCGGTGCGCGGACGTGTCCAGAATGGGTTGGCACCCGGCCCCGCTCCGGCTCGGACAGTCGGGGTAGGGCTAGGCGTCCGGGACCTCTCCCTCGACCCCTGCGGTCATCCCGGGCGCCGGGGGTGCTGCACCAGGTCACCGGCACCCGGCTCAGCCCTGATCCGCGCGGATGGGTTCACCCCGTGGTACGTGCCGCATCCGGAACGCCAGAACGGAGCCGGCGGCGGTGCTGACCACGGCGATGCCTCCCCGGATCGGGACCCACCCCTCGGCCCGCCGGTGCGCGAGCCACGCCTCCAGCGGCACGCCGTCCTGGGGGTCGAACTCGATGTGTCTCGTGGCCGTCGACACCATCCATCCACGCTAGGTCGCGCCGGCGGCCCGTGGTAGCTCCGGGAGCTGGCAGGGTCAATCGCGGGCAACCACGCACCGCGAGTCCTGAGCACCTATCGTTGCTGGTCACGGGCCGGTCGAGCAGATGACCGAGGGGGATCTGGTCGCCGAGGCGACGCAGCTTCAGCACGTGTATGAGGCTCACCTCCGCCAGGTCTCGGAAACCGTGGGACGGCCCACGATGGGCGACATGGACGATCAGCTGACGCGCTAATTCGACGTCCGCAGCGTCGAACTACTCGGCTACCGCGCTGATGACTGGACGCCTCGCAGGGAGTCGGTTCGCTCGCCTACGGCGCGGGCTCGGCAGCATCTTGGGTGACCCCGAGACTTACGGTAGGGGTATGCGGTGGTGCCCCGATCCGGGGTCGTATCAGTCAACTCTGACTGTGCACGTTGACCCATCCGACACGCCTGTTGTCACGCACTCCAGCAACGCGGGGTCGACCCCACGTCAGGGGTCGCTGGGGCGTCGTCGACGGGTCAGACAGACCTGAGACGTCGGCAGTCGAAGGGCGGCCAGCGGCGATGCCCCCTCCCCCGGGGTGCCCCCTCATCCACTCGTCAGCCGAGGACAGCCCTTGACGGCCGGGCGTGGCAGACCAGAGCCGGACACAAAAGCAAAGGCCCCCGACCGGCGTTTCCGCCGGTCAGGGGCCCATCGTGCACGGTGGTGGCAGGTGAAGGATTCGAACCTTCGTAGCTTTCGCGACGGATTTACAGTCCGCTTCCATTGGCCGCTCGGACAACCTGCCGTGTGCGGTGTGAAGGATAGCAACGACACCACACCCGGAGCCAAATCGGGTCGGCGTGGCAGGCTTGGACGCGAGCCAGACCCCCGCGAGCCCAGTGGCTCCGTGCCGAGAAGAAGGAGCAGCCATGGCCGACTCATCGTTCGACGTCGTCAGCAAGGTCGACAAGCAGGAGGTCAGCAACGCGCTGCACCAGGCCGAGAAGGAGATCTCGCAGCGCTACGACTTCAAGGGCGTGGGCGCCTCGATCGAGTGGTCCGGCGAGAAGATCCTCATGAAGGCCAACTCCGAGGAGCGCGTGCGCGCGGTCCTCGACGTCTTCCAGACCAAGCTGATCAAGCGCAACGTCTCGCTCAAGGCCCTCGACCTCGGCGACGGCGACCCCAAGCCGTCAGGCAAGGAGTACCGCCTCGAGGCCTCGCTCAAGGACGGCATCAGCCAGGAGGACGCCAAGAAGATCTCCAAGCTGATCCGCGAGCAGGGCCCCAAGAACGTCAAGCCGCTGATCCAGGGCGACGAGCTGCGGGTGACCGGCAAGTCCCGCGACGACCTGCAGGCCGTGCAGCAGCTGCTCAAGGGCGCCGACCTCGACGTGGCGCTGCAGTTCGTCAACTACCGCTGACCTGACGCACGAGGGCCCCGCACCGTCACGGTGCGGGGCCCTTGTGTGTATGCCGGGTGGCAGGGTGCCGGCCACCCGGCATACCGGGGGTGCGGGTCAGGCCGCGGACTCCTCCAGCGTGGGGTAGTCGACGTAGCCCTTGGCACCACCGGCGTAGAACGTGTCCATGTCGGGGTCGGCCAGCGGGGCGTCGGCCTTCAGGCGCTCGACCAGGTCGGGGTTGGAGATGAAGGCCCGGCCGATGGAGAACAGCTCGCCGCGGTCCTGGGCCAGGGCCTCCTTGGCCGTGGTCAGGTCGCTGGAGCCGGCGAAGCCCGTGTTGACGATGACGGTGCCGTCGAAGCCCTCACGCAGCGCAGCGGCGACCTCACCCGACGGGTCGTCGATGACGTGCAGGTAGGCCAGGCCCAGCGGCTTGATGCCGGCGAGCAGCTCGGCGTAGGTCTGCGCCGCCTCGGTCTCGTGGATGTCGTTGAAGTCGCCACCCGGGGAGACGCGCATGCCCACGCGCTCCGCGCCGATGGCCTCGACGACGGCCTTCGTGACCTCGACGACGAAGCGGGCGCGGTTCTCCGGGGAGCCGCCGTACTCGTCGGTGCGCTGGTTGGTGTTGTCGGAGAGGAACTGCTGCAGCAGGTAGCCGTTGGCGGCGTGCAGCTCGACCCCGTCCAGGCCGGCCGCGACCGCGCGGCGGGCGGCGTCGACGTACTCGGCCACGATGCCCGGCAGCTCGGCGGTATCCAGGGCGCGCGGGGTCTCGAACGGCTTGAGGCCCTCGGGGGTGAACACCTCACCGGCGGGCTTGACCTCGGACGGGGCCACCGGCTGGGTGCCGATCAGCGCGGGGTGGGAGATGCGGCCGGCGTGCATGATCTGGGCGAAGACCACGCCACCCTCGGCGTGCACGGCGTCGGCGACCTTGCGCCAGCCCTCGACCTGCGCGTCGGTGTGCAGACCCGGCGTGTGCGGGTAGCCCTGCCCGGTCGCCGACGGCTGGACGCCCTCGGTGACGATGAGGCCGGCGCCGGCACGCTGGCCGTAGTAGGTGGCCATGATGTCGGTCGGGACACCGTCGGCGTCGGCGCGGTTGCGCGTCATCGGCGCCATGACGATGCGGTTGCTCAGCTCGTGCGGGCCGAGGGAGAACGGGGCGAACACGTCGCTCACGGGTGGCTCACCATCCTGGGGAAGAAGGTCGGGTTTGTCCTACCCCAGTGCCAAGACGATTGAAGCGTGAACGATTCCGGCCCCCGGGCGTGAGCAGTCTCACGCCCGGGGGCCGGAGCGGTATCGCGGGCCGTCACCCACGAGGTCGGGTCACCTCTCAGGCGCCCCAGGTCGCCCGGGAGGTCACCGCCTCGCGCAGCTGCGAGCCGGTGTCGACCATCGCGCGGTGGACTGCCGGGGTGAGCGTGCCTCCGGCCAGGGTCTGCTCGAGCAGCTCGAGGGTGGCCGGCTCGACGACGACCGACGGAAAGGCCGGCTTGGCCACGTTGTTCAGCGCGTCCTCGCCGACCCGCCCGGCCATCGCCGGCACGTCGGTGAAGTAGCGCTCGGCGTAGGGGCGCACCAGGTCGAGCTGGCCGGCCTGCCAGAAGCCCTGGGCGAGCCAGACCATCTCGTAGTTGGACCGGTCGTGGTCGCCGGTGATCTGCTCCCACGCCCACGCCTTGGCCTCCGCCGTCGGACGGGCGGCTTTGGCGTAGAGCGCCTGGAGGCCGCCCTGCATGGTGTTGTCCCGCTCCAGCGCCGCGTCGATCTCGGCCTCGCCGATGGCACCGCGGCCGGCGAGGTTGCGCAGGACCAGCCAGCGCAGGTCGTTGTCACCGGCCAGACCCTCCGGCACGCCCTCGCCCGCGGCCCAGCGCCGGAGCAGCTCGACGTCGTCAGTGGTCCTCGCGAGGTAGCGCGCGGCCAGCAGGGCGGTGGTCGAGCCGGGCTCGGCGCGCTCGAGCAGCGTCGCCGCCGCCCGGGCCACCACCTGGGTGGCGGCCTCCTGCTCGGCGGCCGGGAGGAACTGCGGAATGATCCGGCCGACCATCTGGATGGCCATGCGGGACAGGATCGACTCGTGCGTCTCCAGAGCCCACGCGCCCTCGAAGACCCGCAGCATCTGCCGCGGGTCGACGGTGCCGAGGCACACGCCGTCGACGAGCGCGGTCCACACGACCGCCCGGGCCTGGCCGTCGGGGATCTGCGCCAGCTCGGTGGGCAGCGCCTCCACCGTGGCGGGGTCGAGGATGACCGTGGCCCAGGTCAGGTCGGCGGCGTTGGGCACGACCACGCGGGCTGCCGGAGCGCCGACCAGGTCGGGCAGCGTCATGTCGTCCCGGTCGAGCACGGCCTCCACGCGGAACACCTCCTCGCCTCCGGACCAGCCGGCCACGTCGAGGCTGTGCGGACGGTCGGCGGGGTGGTCCTTGGGCCGGGTGCGGCGCAGGCTCGCCCCGGCGATGACACCGTCGCCGGTCTCGAGGTCGAGCTCGATGGTGTCCAGCTGGGCGGTGCGCAGCCACGCGTCGGCCCAGGCGCCGAGGTCCTTGCCGCTGGCCCGCTCCATGGCGCCGAGGAAGTCGGCGAGGTCGGCGTTGCCGTACGAGTGCGTGGTCAGGTGGTCGCGGACGCCGGCGAGGAACGCCTCGTCACCGATGTAGGCGATGAGCTGGCGCAGGGTGGCCGCGCCCTTGGCGTAGGAGATGCCGTCGAAGTTCTGCAGCGCGGTGTCACCGTCGGGCGCCGGGGAGCCCGCGACCGGGTGGGTGGACGGCATCCGCTCCGCGGCATAGCCCCACGCCTTGCGCGCCACCGAGGAGTCGATCCAGGCGTCGTCGAAGCCGCAGCCCTCGAAGGTCGTGCGGTGGGCCATGTACTCCGCGAACGACTCGTTGAGCCACAGGTCGTCCCACCACTTCATGGTCACCAGGTCGCCGAACCACATGTGGGCGCACTCGTGGGCGATGGTGTTGGTGCGGGTCAGCACCTCCTCGTGGGTGGCGCCGTCGCGGAAGAGGTACGGGTCGCGCAGCGTGACGCAGCCGGGGTTCTCCATGGCCCCTGCGTTGAACTCCGGGACGAACACCTGGTGGTACTCCCCGAACGGATAGCGGATCCCGAACAGCGAGTGGTAGTAGTCCAGCGACTGCTTCGTGACGGTCATCATCTGCTCGGCGTCGCGCTCGAGCGCCTCCCGCAGCGAGGCGCGGGCGTGGATGCCCAGCGGGATGCCGTCGTGCTCGGCCTTGACCGAGACGTAGGGGCCGGCGCAGACGGTGACGAAGTAGGTGGCCAGCGGCGGCGTGGTCGCCAGGGTCCACTGCCCCTCCGAGGTCTGGGTCGCCGCACCGTTGCCGACGACCAGCCAGTCCGAGGGCGCCTGCACCCGCACGTCGTAGGGGGCCTTGAGGTCCGGCTGGTCGAAGCAGGCGAACACCCGCGGCGCCGCGTCGAGGAACAGGTGGCCGTAGACGTAGTGCCGCCCGTCGGCGGAGTCGACCGCCCGGTGCAGACCCTGCCCGTCCTTGCTGTAGGCCATCGTCGCCACGACGGTGACCTCGTTCTCGGCCTTCAGGTCCTCCAGGACGACACGCTGGTCACGCACCGCTGAGGGGTCGATCTCCCTGCCGTTGAAGGTGATCGAGTGCACCTCGACCGCCTTGACGTCGATGAAGGTCGACGCACCCGGCTCGCGGGAGGTGAACCGCACCGTGGAGGTCGACCCGAAGGTCTTCTCCCCCGCGTCGAGGTTCAGGGAGACGTCGTATGCCGTGACGTCGATGAGCGCCGAACGCGCCTCTGCTTCAACTCGTGTCAAGCTCGCCATGGGCACACCTAACCAGAGGCCCTGGCGGGGTTGTCACCGGTTTGCGCCGACAGCGCAGCGGCGGGGCCCCTGTCGGGACCCCGCCGCACGTCGTCGACCGCTCAGCCGACCGTTCAGTGCCCGCGGTAGCCGGTCGCCATCGCCTCCAGCCGGGCGATCCGCTCGGCCATCGGCGGGTGGGTGGAGAAGAACCGGGACACGTCCTGGGTGCGGAACGGGTTGGCGATCATCATGTGGCTGGCGTTGACGATGTCGCGCTGGGGGGCCAGCGGCGCCTGCGAGACGCCGATCTCGAGCTTGCGCAGCGCGGAGGCGAGTGCCAGCGGGTCCCCGGTCAGGGTCGCGCCGTCCTCGTCGGCGTCGTACTCCCGGGTGCGGCTGATGGCCATCTGGATCATCCCCGCGGCCAGCGGGGCCAGCAGCGCCATGGCCAGCATCGCGATCGGGTTGCCGCCCTCATCGTTGTCGCGGCCGCCCCCGCCGAACATGCCGAAGAACATGAAGAACTGGGCAATGCTCGTGATGACGCCGGCGATCGCCGCGGCGACCGAGGCGGTGAGGATGTCGCGGTTGTAGACGTGCATCAGCTCGTGCCCCAGCACGCCGCGCAGCTCACGCTCGTCGAGCAGGCGCAGGATCCCCTCGGTGCAGCACACCGCGGCGTTCTGCGGGTTGCGCCCGGTGGCGAAGGCGTTGGGCGCCTCGGTCGGCGAGATGTAGAGCCGCGGCATCGGCTTGCCCGCCCGCGTCGACAGCTCGCGCACGACGCGGTACATCACCGGCGCCTGCGCCTCGCTGACCGGGTAGGCGTGCATGGCGCGGATCGCGAGCTTGTCACTGTTCCAGTAGCCGTAGGCCGTGGTCCCCAGGCCGATGAGGGCGAAGAACCAGATGAAGCGGCCGCCCTGGACCAGCGCGCCGATCGCGAGCAAGAGAGCCCAGATGCTGCCGAACAGCAGGGCGGTCTTGAGCCCGTTGTAGTGCTTGTGCATGCCCAGTCCAACGTCGATGGGTACGCGCGCGTTCCGTCCAGCCGGTGCCCAGCCGCCGTCCAGACTCGGGCCCGGTCCGGTCAGCCGCCGACGAGGTGCAGCAGCAGCTGCGGCGCGGCGCTGGTGACCACGAGGGCGAGCGCTCCGAGCCCGACCGCGAGCAGCACGGCCGGGTGGGCCCGCCGGGCGGTCGGCACGTCAGCTCCCTCGGGACGCTCGAACAGCACCCGCAGCCAACGCAGGTAGACCGCGACGCCGAGCACCGCGTTGGCCGCCGCGACCAGGGCCAGCAGCCACAGCTGCCCGGCGACCACCGGCCGCAGCGCGACGACCTTGGCGACGAGACCCAGGACGCCCGGCGGCAGGCCTGCCAGGGACAGCAGGCCCAGCCCCAGCGCGACGGCCAGTCCCGGCCGGTCGCGCAGCATTCCCCGGTATGCCGTGAGCGTGCGCGCCGCGCTCATGCCGCGCAGCTGGGCGACGGCGGCCACGACCGCGAACACCGTGAGCGTGGCGACCACGTAGGCCAACAGGTAGGCGGTGGAGGCCTCCACCGCCCCGGCCGAGACCGTGGCCAGGGGCAGGACCACCCAGCCCGCCTGGGAGACGGTGGACCAGGCGAGCAGGCGCAGCACGGTGTCCTGGCGCAGGGCCATGACGTTGCCCAGGGTCATGCTCAGCGCGGCCACCACCGCGACCGCGGTCAGCACCGGGGCGCCGAGCGGGGTGATCGCTCGAACCACGACCAGCAGGGCCGCCAGCGCAGCGACCTTCGAGGCGCCGGCGAGGAACGCCGTGACCGGCAGCGACCCGCCGTCGTAGGCCTCGGGGGTCCAGGCGTGGAAGGGAACCAGCGAGAGCTTGAAGCCGATGCCCGCGACGAACAGGACCACGGCGAGCACCAGGACGGCACGCCGGGCGGGGTCGGCGTTGGCGGCGAGCGCCGCGTCGGGTGCCAGCAGCGGGCTCGCGGTGGCGGTGTACCAGCAGGCCGCGGCCAGGGCGAGCATCGCGAACGACACCAGCGAGGTGGTCAGCAACGCGACAGCGCCGGAGATCGCAGCCCGGACGCCGCGCAGGGCGACCAGGCCGATCGTGGGCAAGGTGGCCAGCTCGAGGGCCACGAGCCAGGAGCCGAGATCACGGGCCGCGGCCACCGCAGTGGCACCGGTGGTGGCCGCGAGCACGAGGCTGACGGTCACCGCGGTGCGGCCGCGGGGAGCGTCGCGCTCCCCCGGCCAGGCCAGCAGCACCGTGACGACCGCGCCGAGCAGGGCGGCCAGCTGCAGCGCGGACGCCGCGGGGCCTGCGGTGTAAAGGCACACGTCCGGGTGTCCGGGCAGGCACAGCGTCCTGCGGACGTCACCGGCAGCGGCGCCCAGTCCACCGATCGTGCCGGCGGCACCGAGCGCGAGCGCGACCAGGGCCAGGACGAGGTGGGTGCGACGCAGTCGCGGCACCGCGGCGTCGGCGACCAGCACCGCCGCAGCCCCTGCGGCCGGGGCCAGGACCGGGGCAAGGGTCAGCAGGTCGACGGAGACCACGGCGCTCATCGGACGGCCTCCACGGCGATCCGGGCCACGTCCGGCGCGGTGCTGCGCAGCACCGTGCCAGGCAGGACGCCGAGCCCGACGACGGCGACGACCAGCACCGCCACGACAGCCAGCTCCGTGCCGCGCGCGTCGGGCAACGCCGGGGCGTCCCGGTCGCCGGCCCAGACGGTGCGCAGGACGCGCAGCGAGTAGGCGGCGGCCAGCGCGGTGCCGACCACGGCCACCGCCGCGAGCACGCGGAAGAACGTGACCGGGGAGCCCACGGCCGGTGACCACGCGGCATACAGCGCCAGGAACTCACCCCAGAAGCCGACCAGGCCGGGCAGCCCGAGGGAGGCGGCGAAGCCGACGACGAGGGCGAAGCCGAGCCGCGGGGAGACCTCCCGCAGCGCGGCGCGGGCCACCCGCAGGTCGGCCGAGCCCCAGCGGGACTTCAGGCCGCCGACGAGGAAGAACAGCAGCGCCGAGACCACGCCGTGGGCGACGTTGGCGAACAGCGCTGCCTGCAGACCGGTCGCGGTGCCGCTGGCGAGCCCGAGCGCGACGAAGCCCATGTGCGCCACCGAGGAGTAGGCGATGAGCCGCTTGAGGTCGTCCTCGACCAGGCAGGCCAGGCCTCCCCAGAGGATGCCGACGACCCCGGCGGCGCCGAGCACCGGCGCGACCGCGGCGAACCCCTGCGGGACCGTGGCGACGGCGAGCCGGACGATGCCGTAGGTGCCCATCTTGAGCAGCACCGCGGCCAGCAGCACCGAGCCGGCGGTGGGCGCGATGGTGTGGGCCGGCGGCAGCCAGGTGTGCACGGGGAACAGCGGGACCTTGATGCCGAGCCCGGCGACGAGCAGCACCGCGATGGCGGTCTGGGTGCCGCGGTCGATGCCCGCACCGCGGCCGGCGGCGAGCGCCGTCAGGTCGCCGGTGCCGGCGGCGTGCACGAGCGCCAGGATGCCGATGAGCATCAGCGTCGAGCCCAGCGCGGTGTAGAGGACGAACCGGCCGGAGGCGTCGGCCCGGGCCGCTGGGTCGTGCCGGTCGCCGTAGCGGCTGATGAGCACCCACATGGGCACCAGCACGGTCTCGAACGCGACGAAGAACAGGACGGCGTCGCGGACCAGGAATGTGGCCAGGGCGCCGAGCTCGACGATGAGCAGGCAGCCGTAGAACGTCGTCACAGAGCCGCCCTCGGGCGGCTGGCTGCGTGCGTGCAGCACGACCGCCACGCCGAGGGCGGCGGTGAGCAGCAGCAGGGGCGCGCTGATCCCGTCGACGCCGAGGTGCAGGCGCACCCCGAGCGAGGGCACCCAGGGCCGGTCCAGGCCAGGGCGCGCGATGACGGTGGCGACGACCAGCAGGAAGGTGAGCACGGACGCCCCGAGGGCGAAGGCGTTGGCGCGCAACGGGTCCACGGCGCGGACGGCCCGGCCGGCCAGGACCAGCCCGGTCCCGGCGACGGCCGGGACCGCGAGGGCGGCAAGCAGCACGGCTACCACAGGCTCACCCCCGCGACGGCGACCGCGAGCATCCCCAGCAGCACCCAGACCAGGTATGCCGAGGGCTTGCGGGTGTGGGCACGCTCGGCTCCCAGCCCGGCCCAGCGGGTGGCTACGGCGGTGCCGCGGACGTAGGCGTCGATGACGTCGCGGTCGGCCCTGACCACGACATGGGCCAGCCAGGTCACCGGCCGGGCGACCGCGCGGACGTAGAGCGTGTCGACGCCCAGCCCGGAGTCGAGCAGGGCGGTGCGCCCCGGCCCGAGCCGCTCGGCGGCGTCGCCGCTGGTCGTGGCGGTGGCGCCGCGGCGGACCCCGAGGAAGGCTCCGGCGACCAGCAGCAGGGACAGCACGGCAGTGAACCAGCCGATGCTGCCCACGTCACCGACGAGCGGCGTCAGCACGAGGAGGCCTCCGAGGACGGTGAGCACGCCGAGCGCCTGCACGCTCAGCCTCGCAGGGGTGTCGATCGGCGCGTGCCCGTGGCCGGCGGTGCCCGCCTCCGGCACGGCCGGCTGCGCCAGGTCGGCCCGGTGGTGGGTGAGCACCAGCCACGCGCGGGTGCAGTAGGCGGCGGTCAGGAGCACCGTGACGAGCAGGGCCACCAGGACCAGCCACGCACCCAGGACCGGGCCGTGCCGGGT
The DNA here is from genome assembly GCF_054325275.1 of Oryzihumus sp. Classification (NCBI taxonomy): domain Bacteria; kingdom Bacillati; phylum Actinomycetota; class Actinomycetes; order Micrococcales; family Intrasporangiaceae; genus Oryzihumus; species Oryzihumus sp. The sequence continues at coordinate 11,980 of NZ_JBTCWL010000003.1, read as the reverse complement.
GCCCTCCTCGGCCGCCCCGATGACCAGCTCCTTGGACACGAAGCCGACCAGGGGCGGCACGCCGGCCAGGGAGAGCAGGCCGACGCCGACCAGGGCACGCAGCATCGGGTGCGCGCGCAGGCCGCCCGTCATGGCCACCGCGGTGGTGCCGCCGGTCAGGACGCTCAGCCAGCCGATCGCGAGGAACAGCAGCGCCTTGAACATGGCGTGCGCGAGCAGGTGGGTGACCCCCGGCCATGGGGACGCGGGGGCGACGGCCAGACCGGAGAGCATGATCGCGACCTGGCTGACGGTCGACCAGGCGAGGAGCCGCTTGAGGTCGGACTGGCCGAAGGCCAGGACGGCCGAACCGACCATGGTCACCGCGGTGACGACCGCCAGCACGAGGCGCGCGGTGTCGGAGGCGAGGAAGAGGGGGAACAGCCGGGCCACGACGTAGGTGCCGGCCGCGACCATCGTCGCGGCGTGGATCAGGGCCGATGCCGGTGTCGGGCCCTCCATCGCGTCGGGCAGCCAGTCCTGGAACGGGAACTGGGCCGACTTGCCGGCGATGCCCGACAGCAGGCAGACCAGCGCGGCGGTGAGCAGGGCGCCGTGGTCGCCCTGCCAGTGGGCGATGACCCGCGGGATGGCGGTCGTGCGCGGCCCGGCGGCCAGGATGACCAGGCCGAGGACGAGCGCGAGGTCGGCGGTCCGGGTGACCAGGAAGGCCTTGAACGCGGCCCGTCGGGCCGAGGCGCGGCGGCTGTCGTGGCCGATGAGCAGGTAGGAGCACCAGCCCATGACCTCCCAGCCGACCAGGGTCAGCACGAGGTCGGCGGACTGCACCGTCAGCAGCATCCCGGCGAGGAAGAGCGAGACGCTCGCGGCGAAGACCGGGTAGCGGTCGTCCTCGGCGAGGTACCACCGGGCGAAGCCCTGGACCGCCACGCCGACGACGGTGACCGCCAGGGCCACGACCGCCGACAGCGGGTCGGCGAGCAGGTGCAGCGGCACGGCGAGCTCGCCCAGCGGCAGCGCGCCGATGGTCCCGATCGAGGAGGTGGCGCCACCGGAGTGGACGGCCACCAGCTGCAGGACCGCGAGGACGACCCCGGCGAGCGCCGCGCCGATCGCGACGACCCCGGAGCCGGCGCGGGACCGGCGGGCGAGCAGCAGTCCGGCGAGCGCCGCGAGGGCAGGCAGGAGGACGACGAGCCGCGCCGTCGTCGTGGCCAGGCCGGTCATGTCCCGGGCTCGCTGAGGTCGACGTGCCCGCGGTCGCGGAACAGCGCCAGGATGACGGCGAGCGCGACACCGACCTCGGCCGCCGCGATGGTGATGACGAACAGCGCCAGCACGTGGCCCGAGCGCAGCGTGTCGGCGGTGACCGAGCCCATGGTGACCAGCAACAGGTTGGCGGCGTTGAGGATCAGCTCGACCCCGATGAGCACGAGGACGGCGTTGCGCCGGGCGAGGACCCCGTAGGCACCGGCGCCCGCGAGGATCGCGACGAGGGTGAGCGGCAGGGCGAGGTGGATCACGGGACCTCCACCGCGTCGTCGGCCCGCCGCTCGGGTGAGGTCGCCTCCGCTCCGGTCGCGGACGGCATACGGGAGACCGCGAAGGCTGCGATCAGCGCGACGAGCAACAGCAGCGAGAGCAGCTCGAACGGCCACACCCACGTGCCGAACAGCTGCTCGGCGACCCCGTGGGTACGACCCTCGCGGGTGCTGACGAGCCTGCCGCCGAGCGCCACGAGCAGCACCGCGCCGAGCAGGCCGGCCACCCCGGCACCGGCCACGGCCGCGGCGACCCGCTGGACCGGGCCGGAGGTGTGCTCGGGGCTCGGGCCGATCGGAGCGCGGGTGAGCATCAGCGCGAACAGCACGAGCACGACGACGGCGCCGACGTAGACGAGCAGCTGCACCAGCGCGACCAGCTCGGCGCCGAGCACGAGGTAGCAGCCGGCGAGGGTGCCGAGGGTGACCACGAGCCACAGCGCGGCGTGCACGAGGTGGCGGGTGGTGACCGCCAGCACGGCGCTGGCGGCGGCGATCAGGCCGATGGCGGCGAACAGCACGTCAAGGGTCGTCACGCGTCCCCCTGCGGGGCAGGCGGCTGGGGGCGCACGGTGGTGGCCGGGCGCGCCGCACGGGCGGCACGCGGCGGCTTGTTGGCCGCGGCCACCTCGGCCGGCTCGGGCGCACCCGGGTCGAGCGCCGGGGGCGGCGGCACGGTCGGCATCCACTGCCCGAGCCGCTCCTTCTCGTGGAGCAGGTCGCGGATGTCGAGCTCGGCGTACTCGAACTCCGGACTCCAGTGCAGCGCGTCGAACGGGCAGACCTCGATGCAGATCCCGCAGTACATGCACAGCGAGAAGTCGATGGCGAACCGGTCCAACACGTTGCGCTGCCGCTCGCGCCCGCCGGGCGTCGGCGCGGGGATCGTCTCCTTGTGGGAGTCGATGTAGATGCACCAGTCCGGGCACTCGCGCGCGCAGAGCATGCACGAGGTGCAGTTCTCCTCCAGCAGCGCGATGACGCCGCGGCTGCGCGGCGGCAGGTGCGGCTGCGCGTCGGGGTACTCGGCGGTGTGGGACGGCTTCGCGAGCGTGCGCGCGGTGGTCGCCAGCCCCTTGATCAACCCGGGTATCGCGCCGCGCCCCTTGGGTGCCGGGGAGCCAGGAGCGTTCTGGTTGCTGGACATCAGGAGGTCACCACCACGAGGACACTGGTCAGGGCCAGCTGGGCGATCGCCACTGGCACGAGGACGAGCCAGGCCAGGCGCTGGAGCTGGTCCTCGCGCAGCCGCGGCCACGCCACGCGGAACCAGATCACGACCATCGCGACGACGGCGGCCTTGAGCAGGGTCCACACCCAGCCGAGGGTGTCGGCGAACGGCCCGTGCCAGCCGCCGAGGAACAGCACCGCGAACAGCAGCGACATCACCACGATGCCGGCGTACTCCGAGAGCAGGAAGAACGCGAAGCGCAGCCCGGTGTACTCGGTGTAGGGGCCGAACACGATCTCGGAGTCGGCGACCGGCATGTCGAAGGGCGGGCGCTGCAGCTCGGCGACAGCGGCAAGCAGGAAGCAGAACGCACCGGGGGCCTGCCACAGCAGCCAGAGCGGGTGCCAGGCCTGGACGATGCCCGGCAGCGAGACCGTCCCGGCGGCGAGCGCGACCGACGCCGTGGCCAGCACGATCGGCAGCTCGTAGCTGAGCAGCTGGGCGGCGGCGCGCATCCCACCGAGCAGGGCGTACTTGTTGGCGCTGGACCACCCGGCCATCAGGGTGCCGAGGATGCCGACGGCCGAGGCGGCCAGGACGAACAGCACGCTGGCGTCGACGTCGGCGGCCACCACGGTCGGCGACAGCGGGATGACCGCGAGCGCCACGAGGTAGGGCACCAGTGACACCGCCGGCGCCAGCTTGAACACCGGCCGGTCGGCGTCGCGTGGGGTGATGTCCTCCTTCTGGACGAACTTCACCCCGTCGGCGACGAGCTGGGCCCAGCCGTGGAACCCGCCGGCGTACATCGGCCCGAGGCGGCCCTGCATGTGCGCCATGACCTTGTGCTCGGTCTGGCCGACCAGCAGCGGCAGCACGAGGAAGGCGGCAAGCACGCTGACCGTGCGCAGCACCAGCTCGAGCGCGTCGCTCACCGCGGCCCCCAGGTGCTGTCGGGGACGCCCGGCGGCAGCAGCTTGCGGCGGCTCGGCGACGAGCCCGCCTCGGACTCCCCCGGCTCCTTGGCCCCCGGCCACGCCTTGCTGGCCCGGGCGGCGAGGACGAAGGACTTGCGAAGCGGGGTGCCCTCGAAGCCGTCGGGCAGCAGCAGCGGGCGCAGTCCCTGGCCGGTGCCGTCATCGAAGCCGTCGAAGTCGACGCCGAACATCTCGTGCGTCTCGCGCTCGTGCCAGGCGGCGCCGCGCCAGACGCCCGTGGCGCTGGCGACCGGCGCGTCCAGCGGCACCCGGGTGCGCAGCAGCAGCCGGTCGAGCTCGCCGGGGGCCCGGTGGCGCATGATGTGGCAGACGAGGTCGAAGCCGGGGGCCTCGGCGTCGTCGGTCTGGTCGACAGCGGTCAGCCAGTCGAAGAAGGCGAACCCCTCCTCGCGCGCGGCGGTCAGCGCGGCCACCCACTCAGCGACGGCCACGTCGCGGCAGGGGGTCTCCAGCACGGTCATGCCTGCGCCTCGGGCGCGGCGGCCGACGGGACCGGCCCGGCGGGCTTGTGCAGCAGCGGACGCGTCACGGCACCGGCGTGCGTGCGCCGCGACCCGGCATACTTGGCGCGAATTCCCTTGGTGGACAACGTCTCCGCCGCGATCTTCTCTTGCAGGCGCATGATCCCCTGGAGCAGCGCCTCGGGGCGGGGCGGGCAGCCGGGGACGTAGACGTCGACGGGGATGACCTGGTCGACGCCCTTGGTGACGCAGTAGGAGTCCCAGTAGGGCCCGCCGCTGTTGGAGCAGGCGCCGAAGGAGATGACGTACTTCGGCTCGGGCATCTGGTCGTAGAGCCGGCGCACCGCCGGGGCCATCTTGTCGGTGACCGTGCCCGAGACGACCATGAGGTCGGCCTGGCGCGGCCCGGGGGCGAACGGGATCACGCCGAGGCGGATGAAGTCGTGACGGGCCATCGACGCGGCGATGAACTCGATCGCGCAGCAGGCCAGGCCGAAGTTGAACACCCACAGGCTGTAGCGCCGGCCCCAGTTGAGGACCACCTTGATCGGCGTCGGGGCGTGCTCGGTGCCCGGGCCGACCCGGGGCATGGGCAGCGACGTGGTCACCGGCTCACCACCACCGCAGCAGGCCGCGGCGGGCGGCGTGCGCCAGGCCGATGAGCAGGACGGCGACGAAGATGCCCATCTCCACCAGGCTCGCGGCGCCGAGGTCGGCCTGCCGGATGACGGTGGCCCAGGGGAAGAGGTAGACCGCGTCGACGGCGAAGATGACGTAGAGGAAGGCGTAGACGAAGTAGCGCACGTTGGTCTGCGCCCACCCCTCCCCGACCGGGTCGACACCACACTCGTAGGTGCTCAGCTTGGCCGTGGTCGCGGCCCTCGGGGCGAGCAGGCGGCGCGCCCCCATGGCGGCGACGAACAGCAGCACACCGACGACCACGACGGCGGCGACGACGGCATAGGGCGACACGTCAGCCAGCCTAGTGCGCCTGCGGTATGCCGTCCGGTCCGGACCGCAGGACGGGTCGTCCGTTCGGCCGGTCGGGACCGGGACGAACGTCCCAAACGCCGGACTCGCGCCGTCCACCATCTGGGCGCGACTTACGATGGAGGTGGCGTCCTGACGCCACCTGACGACGTCGGGGGATGCAACGAGAGCTTGGTTGGAGAAAGCGGTCATGAGTAGCAAGCCAGTCCAGCGGCTCGAGCGTGTCGTCATCCGGTTCGCCGGAGACTCCGGCGACGGCATGCAGCTCACCGGTGACCGGTTCACGTCCGAGACGGCCATCCTGGGCAACGACCTGTCGACCCTGCCCAACTTCCCGGCCGAGATCCGCGCCCCCCAGGGCACGCTGCCCGGCGTCTCCAGCTTCCAGCTGCACTTCGCCGACCACGACGTGCTCACCCCGGGTGACGCCCCGGACGTGCTGGTCGCGATGAACCCGGCCGCGCTCAAGGCCAACCTGCGCGACGTCCCGCGCGGGGCGACGATCATCGTCAACACCGACGAGTTCACCAAGCGCAACCTGGCCAAGGTGGGCTACGCCGAGAGCCCGGTCGACGACGGCTCGCTGGACAGCTACCACCTGCACCCGGTGGCGCTGACCTCGATCACGGTGGAGGCCCTGGCCGGCTTCGACCTGTCCCGCAAGGACAAGGAGCGCGCCAAGAACATGTTCGCGCTCGGGCTGCTGTCGTGGCTCTACACGCGCCCGACCGAGGGCACCGAGCGGTTCCTCAAGGCCAAGTTCGGCCCCAAGCCGGAGATCCTCGAGGCCAACCTGGCGGCGCTGCGCGCGGGCTACCACTACGGCGAGACCACCGAGGACTTCGCGGTCTCCTACGAGATCGCGCCGGCGACGATGCCCGCCGGCACCTACCGCAACATCACCGGCAACACCGCCCTGGCCTACGGCCTGGTCGCCGCGGCCCACCGTGCCGGCCTGCCGATGGTGCTCGGCGCCTACCCGATCACCCCGGCCTCGGACATCCTGCACACGCTCTCGAGCCTCAAGCGCTACGGCGTGACGACGATGCAGGCCGAGGACGAGATCGCCGGCATCGGCGCGGCGCTGGGCGCCTCGTTCGCCGGGTCGCTGGGCGTGACCACGACCTCCGGCCCGGGCATCGCGCTCAAGGCCGAGACGATCGGCCTGGCCGTGTCGCTGGAGCTGCCGCTGGTCATCGTCGACGTGCAGCGCGGCGGGCCCTCGACCGGCCTGCCGACCAAGACCGAGCAGGCCGACCTGCTGCAGGCGATGTTCGGCCGCAACGGCGAGGCCCCCGTGCCGGTGGTCGCGCCGCAGTCCCCTGGCGACTGCTTCGACGCCGCGATGGAGGCCGTGCGGATCGCCACGACCTACCGCACCCCGGTGTTCCTGCTCACCGACGGCTACCTCGCCAACGGCTCCGAGCCGTGGCGCATCCCGGAGGTCGGCGACCTGCCCGACCTGACCGTGGAGTTCGCGACCGAGCCCAACGCCGTGGACGCCCAGGGCAACCCGAAGTTCCACCCCTACCAGCGCGACCCCGAGACCCTGGCCCGCCCCTGGGCCGTCCCGGGCACCGCCGGCCTCGAGCACCGCATCGGCGGCATCGAGAAGAAGGACGTCACCGGCGAGATCTCCTACGACCCCGACAACCACGACCACATGGTCCGGCTGCGCCAGGCCAAGGTCGACGGTGTCGCCACGAGCATCCCGCCGCTGCAGGTCGACGACCCCACCGGCGACGCCGACGTGCTGGTCCTGGGCTGGGGCTCGACCTACGGCCCGATCGCCGCCGCGACGCGGCTCGTGCGCAACACCGGCGCCACGGTCGCCCGGGCGCACCTGCGCCACGTCAACCCGTTCCCGTCCAACACCGGCGAGGTGCTGCGCTCGTACAAGCGGGTGATCGTGCCGGAGATGAACCTCGGCCAGCTCGCGCTGCTCCTGCGCGCCAAGTACCTCGTCGACGTGCAGTCCCACACCCAGGTGCGCGGGTTGCCTTTCACCGCAACGGATCTGGCCGACGTGCTGCACAAGGCCGTCAGCGAGATCGAGGAGGGATCCGACCGATGACCGCCATCGACCTCGGTATGCCGGGTGCGGGCACCCACGGGGTGCCGCACCTTCCGGAGGGCGCTCCCGCCCAGACCAAGAAGGAGTTCACCTCCGACCAGGAGGTCCGCTGGTGCCCCGGCTGCGGTGACTACGCGATCCTCGCGGCGGTGCAGGGCTTCCTGCCCGAGCTGGGCCTGAAGCGGGAGAACATCGTCTTCGTCTCCGGCATCGGCTGCTCCTCGCGCTTCCCCTACTACCTCGACACGTTCGGGATGCACTCCATCCACGGCCGCGCCCCGGCGATCGCGACCGGCCTGGCGACCGCCCGTGGCGACCTGTCGGTGTGGGTGGTCACCGGTGACGGCGATGCGCTCTCCATCGGCGGCAACCACCTGATCCACGCGCTGCGCCGCAACGTCAACCTCAAGATCCTGCTGTTCAACAACCGGATCTACGGCCTGACCAAGGGCCAGTACTCCCCGACCTCCGAGGTCGGCAAGGTCACCAAGTCCACGCCCGTCGGCTCGGTGGACAACCCCTTCAACCCGGTCTCGCTGGCGCTGGGCGCCGAGGCGACGTTCGTGGCCCGCACCATGGACTCCGACCGCAAGCACCTGACCGAGACGCTGCGCGCGGCGGCCGAGCACCGCGGGTCGGCGCTGGTGGAGATCTACCAGAACTGCCCGATCTTCAACGACGGCGCGTTCGACGTGCTCAAGGACCGCACCTCGGCCGAGGCGCGCATCGTCCACCTCGTCGACGGCGAGCCGGTGCGCTCCGGCCCCGAGCACGTCGTGGTCCGCGGCGACTCGGGCGAGCTCAAGGTCGTGCCCGCGGTCGACGCCGACCCGACCCGGGTGGTCACCCACCGGGCCGGAGCCGACGACCCGTCCGCGGCGTTCGCCATCTCCCGGCTCGACGACCCCGAGATGGTGCACGTGCCGATGGGCATCTTCCGCAGCGTCGAGCGGCCCACCTACGACGACCTCGTCCGCGCCCAGGTCGAGGGCGCGGTCGCCTCCGCCGGAGGCCCAGCCACCGACGCCGACCTCGGCGCCCTCCTGCACGGCAAGGACACCTGGACCGTGGGCGCGTGAGCGCCCCGGTCACCACGGCTGACCGCGAGACCCGGCGGGGCACGGCATACGGCATCGGTGCCTACTCCCTGTGGGGGCTGTTCCCGCTCTACTTCCACGCCCTGGCGCCCGCGGGGGCCTGGGAGATCCTGGCCCACCGCATCGTGTGGACCCTGCTGTTCTGCTTGGTGCTGCTCGGGATCCGGCGCGACGTCGCCTGGATCCGTCCGACGCTGGGCCGGCCCCGCACCGTGGGCCCGCTCGCGGTGGCAGGGCTGCTCATCGCCACGAACTGGGTCATCTACGTCGCAGCGGTCGTCTCACACCACGTCACCGAGGCCTCGCTGGGCTACTTCATCAACCCGATCGTCACCGTGGCGCTCGGCGTCGTCGTGCTGCGGGAGCGGTTGCGGCCGCTGCAGTGGGGCGCGGTCGCCGTGGGGCTGGCCGGGGGCATCTACCTGACCGTCGACTCCGGCCGGCCGCCGTGGATCGCCCTGAGCCTCGCGTTCACGTTCGCGTTGTACGGGCTCATGAAGAAGCGGATCGGGGCCAACCTCGGCGCGCTGCACAGCCTGACCTCCGAGACGTTCCTGCTCGCCCCGATCGCCATCGGCGTCCTGGTGTGGCTCGCAGTCTCGGGGCGCACGACGTTCTCGGCGGACGCACCGCTGCACCCGACCCTGCTCGCGGTGTCCGGCGTGGTGACCGCGGTGCCGCTGCTGCTCTTCGCCGCGGCCGCCCGGCGGGTGCCTCTTGTGACGGTCGGGCTGCTGCAGTTCATCACGCCGGTGCTGCAGCTCCTGTGTGGCGTGCTGCTGCTGGGCGAGTCGATGAGCATGAGCCGGTGGATCGGGTTCGCCATCGTGTGGCTGGCCCTGGCCCTGCTGACCCTCGACTCGGTGCGCACCGCCCGCGGCCGGGCGCGCCTGGCCCGTGCCGCCGAGTCCGCGACCGTCTGAGCGCTCAGCTGCCGAGGACCCGCTCGAGGTAGGCGTTGCCGAACGTCCGGCCCGGGTCGACCTCGTTGCGCACGGCCACGAACTCGTCGAAGCGCGGGTAGAGCTCGCGCAGCCGCTCGGCGCCCAGGCTGTGCAGCTTGCCCCAGTGCGGCCGACCCTGGTGCACGGCGACGATCGCCTCGAACGCGGCGAAGAAGGGCGCGTGCGGCAGCCGGTGGTACTGGTGCACCGCGACGTAGGCGTTGTCCCGCTCGTAGCCGGTGGACAGCCAGATGTCGTCAGAGGCCGCGAAACGCACCTCCACGGGGAACGGCAGCGGCTCGTCGTGCAGCTCGGTCCAGTCGCGCAGCGCGGCCAGGACCGGGCGCAGCGCCTCGCACGGCACGGCGTACTCGCACTCGCGGAAGACCACGCGCCGCGGCGTGACGAACACCTTGTATGCCGTGTCCGTGAACTCCCGCGCCGACAGGGCGCGGGAGGCGATGGCGTTGAGCCGGGGCACGAGCGAGGGCCGTGCCGTGGCGAGCCGGTTGGTCCACTCGAACACCGTGTTGGCCAGCAGCTCGTCGTCGAGCCGTGCCCGCCAGCCGGGCAACGGGCGCAGCGGGGTTCCCTCCGGGACGCGGTTGTTGCGCTTGGCCAGCACCCGGTCGGTGCGCGGGAACCAGAAGAACTCGAAGTGGTCGTTGCTCTCGGCCTCGTGCTCCAGCGCCTCGAGCACCTGGTCAAGGGGCTCCGGGCGCTCCTGGGCGTGCAGGACGAAGGACGGCACACACTGCAGGGTCAGCTCCGTGACGACCCCGAGCGCCCCGAGCCCGACGCGGGCGGCCTCGAACAGGCGGGGGCGCTCCGTGGCCGAGCAGTCGGCCACGGTGCCGTCAGCCAGGACGATCCGCAGCGCGAGCACCTGGGTGGCCAGCCCGCCCAGCCGTGCGCCCGTGCCGTGGGTGCCCGTGGCGATGGCGCCGGTGATGCTCTGCTGGTCGATGTCGCCGAGGTTGGGCAGCGCCAGGCCGTGCCGCAGCAGCGCCGGGTTGAGGTCGTGCAGGCGGGTGCCGCCGCGCACGGTCACCACGCCGCTGCCCTGGTCGACCGCGACGAGACCGGTCAGGCCGGTGAGGTCCAGGTGGACGCCGTCGGTGACGGCGGCACCCGTGAAGGAGTGCCCGGCCCCCAGGGGCTTGACCCTCAGGCCGTCCGCCACCCCGGCGCGCACGGCAGCGACGACGTCGTCGGTGCTGCGAGCCGCCACCATACGTCGCGGCTGCGCCCGTTCGGTCCCGGCCCAGTTGGTCCACGCAGTCATCCGAACGCCTGCCCCTCTCCCCTGTAGGTAGGCACGCTCGCGACGACGCGGTCGGCCTCGACCAGGTGCAGCTCGCCGACGTGCTCACACAGTTCCCCCGCCTTGGCGTGCCGCCACCAGACCCGGTCGCCGATATGCAGGTCGCCTGCCGTCGGACCGGCCAGCGGGGTCTGCACCTCCCCTGCTCCTTCGGTGCGGGTGAGCCGCAGCCCGCGGGGTCGCCACGGTGCTGGCAGCCGGGACCGCCCGGCGGGGCCGGAGGCCGGCCAGCCACCCCCGAACGTGGTCGCCATACCGGGAGCCGGCCGGCGGACGACGGGCGTGGTGAAGAAGGCCGCCGGCCGCGGCCGGAACGCGTCGTAGCCGTCGAAGAGCGTTGGCCCGAAGAGCCCGGACCCGGCCGAGAGCTCGGTCAGGCTCGGGTCCCGTGCCCCCAGGTGCAGGCTGCCGGTGCCCCCGCCGTTGACCAGCTCGAGCTCCGCCAGTGGGTGCACCGCCTCGACGACCTCGGCGCGACGGTCCAGCAGCTCGAGGGTGGAGCGGCGTTTGACCCAGCGCACTGGCGCCGAGCTGTCGGGCAGGCCGGCGACCTGGGCCTCGTAGAACATCAGCCCCACCAGGCGCAGCGCCCGGTGCCGCACCACCTGCTCCGCCAGCCGTCGCACCTGCGCCGGCGTCCGCAGCGGCGAACGGCGCACGCCGAGGTGCAGCGGGCCCAGCCGCAGCGAGGCGTCCACGTCCAGGCACACCCGCAAGGGCGCGTCGGCCTGCTCACGGGGAGGATGCCGGGTCAGCAGCTCGAGGTGGGCGGCGTCATCGACCATGAAGGTCACCCCGTCGAGCGCCACCGGGTCGGCGCGCAGGCTCCGGAGGGCCTCGCGGTCGACGCTGGGATAGGCCACGAGGATGTCGCTCACCCCCTGTCCGGCGAGCCACAGGGCCTCACGCAGGGAGTAGGCCATGACGCCCCGGAACCCGGGCGTCGTCAGGGCCACCCCGATCAGGTGCCGGCAGCGCACCGACTTGGTGGCCACCCGCACCGGCTTTCCGGCCGCCCGATGCACCAGGTCGGCCGCATTCGCCCGGAAGGCGTCCAGGTCGACGACCGCGAACGGCGCATCCAGCGCGCTGGTCGCGCGCTCCATCTCGTCATACCGCGATGCCGGGGCGGTCATGAACCGGACACTAACGGCGGTTTTGCGGGAGGGACAAGGGTGCGCAAAAGGCGGCGCGCTCGAGGGGAATGCATTCACCTGGACCGCGAAATGGCCCGGGAAATGGTCCTGGACATGCGGAAGGCCCCACCAGTGGTGGGGCCTTCCTGAATGTTTGTCCGGCGGCGTCCTACTCTCCCACACCGTCACCAGTGCAGTACCATCGGCGCTGAAGGGCTTAGCTTCCGGGTTCGGAATGGGACCG
>NZ_JBTCWL010000002.1:0-95545 GCF_054325275.1 Oryzihumus sp. | reverse complement strand
GCCATTCGAACCGGGCCGTAACCCTGGCGCCGACGTTGACATGTCCGATCCCTTCTGGCGCGCCTCGCCTCCAGCGGGAGAGGCCATGACCAGCTCACTCTCCGAGCCGAAGGGGGCCGCGTCGTCACCCCTGTGGGATGGCGGCACATTTCAGCTCAATCCGGTACGCGTCTCGGCCCACGGTGACCTAGGTCCCCGCCCCGCGGACTCGGATGATGACCTAGGTCCCCGCGCCGCAAAGTCGGATGGTGACCTAGGTCCCCGCCCCGCGCAGTCGGATGGTGACCTAAGGCCCAGCCTCTCGGAAGATCGTGCGAAAAGCCGGGCATAGGCGGAAAGGGGCTATTCGCCTGGAGGGATGCCCGCGGCCATTCGCGCATCCAAGGCTGAGGATTCATCGCATTTGCGATGAAGATCCGAGATTTGGAGGCTCGTCATGAGCCGTCAGCAGCCGACCGTGCAGGCAACGAACAGTTCGCGAGTGCGTCGGCGAAGACTTCTGGCCGGAGCAGGCGCTGTGACCGCATTGGCAACCGTCGCGGCCGTGGCTCCCCAAGCTGTCGCCGACACCTCGCCGCCGCCCACCAGCACCCTTCACCTGACGGGCCTGCGGAACGTGCGGTACTGCGAGATCTTTCTGATCAACCCGGGGCCCAACAAGACCACGGTCTACAACACCACGGGCAAGGACGACTGCCCCACCGCACAGTGGAACTCCATGGACCCCAAGGCCATCGCCAAGCAGTACCACGTCCAGTCGGTGTTCAAGAACGGACAGCGGTTCTGGGTGCTCGACTCGCTGATCCAGGCCAACACCAAGGAGACCAACAACTTCAACGGGATCCTGGCCACCAACTGGGGCCTGACGACGATCGCCGGCAGCACCCCGCCGCCCTACACGGTCCAGCCGGTCACGCGTACGTCGCAGTGGGTCTACAACTCCGGGACAGTCATCTTCGAGCTGCTCGCGCCGGGCAACAAGCGGTACGTCATGCAGGCGTACAGCAACATCGTCAACACGTCGCTGAAGTATGACGACCTGCTGCAACTCGGCTACATGATCCACCCGCCGAAGGGTTGGACCTACAAGGTCGAGGTCCTGGACCACCAGCTCTCACTGCCCACGGTGAACAACGGTGCCCAGGTCGTTCAGGACGAGTTCCAGGACAGCTACATGCTGGACACGAACCCGGGCTGAGTCACTTCGGCGCTGGTGGGTCACGCCTTCCCGTCGTCTGCGACGTGACTCACCGCGCCGGGGTCGCCCAAGTCAGTCCCCGGCCGGATGATCACCTTGACCATGGTCGGATCGCTGCGGAAGACGGTCAGCGCGGTCTCGACGTCCTCGAGTCCGTAGTGACCGGTGACGACGGCGTCGAGGTCAACCCGCCATCTGGACCGTCGGCGACGCACCCCGCGTCTGCGTCCGCTCCACCAACGGACGGTCGGCGGCCTGGTTCCGCGGCGCGACCCCCACCGGTGAGGGACAGGTGGTCGCCGGCACGGCATACGACGTGACCTTCACCGAGGCGGCGGCCGCCGAACTGGCCTGGGTCGACGCGGCCTACCGGCGCAAGTACGGCCACTACCCCTCGATCGTGGACCACCTCATCGAGGACGGACCGCGCTCGGCCACCCCGCAGGCCCACCCCGGCCTGACCCCACCCACCTCCGAACCCACCCACAGCTGGAGTGCGTCGGCACCCACGACCCGGTCGTCCAGGCGCTGCGCTCGGCCGCCCCGGCGGCATCGTCGGCTGCGTCGGCGTACCGCACGTCACGGACCTGCCGCAGGAGGCCATGTTCTGGAAGAACGTCGGGCTGCGCGGCGGCCCCGCGCCCGCCCGCGCGTACCTGCCCGACCTGCTCCAGCGCGTGTGGGACCGCCAGACGAGCCCGGCAGGGTCTTCGACCTCACCCTCACGCTCGAGCAGCTCGCCGAGGGTATGCCGCGATGGACCAGCGCCGGTCGATCAAGATGCTGCTGCGCCCCTGATCGCCTGGGCGCCCGGGCCCGGGTCGAGGCGTCCGTCCTTGCGCCGACCGGCCCCCGCCAAGGCCAGGAGCGCCGCACCGGCTGAGTCGGCGTGGCCGCCGAGTGCCTCAGCCGGCGCAGATCACGTAGACCGGCGGGGAGTAGCTGTAGGACGAGAATCGCCATCCGGATGAGCTGTACCAGGTGCCGTGCACATGTGTGGCCGTGGCCCGCCACCCGTTCCCCGAAGGGAAGCTGCCCGTCAGCGCGTACTCGTCGCTGCTGGAGCTGCCGTAGTAGTTGCTGGAGATCTGACCGACGCCGCCGCCGGTGACCTTGGTGCCGTAGGGGCAGGTGGCCCATCCGGTCCCATAGTGGGTGGTCGTCGTGCTGAAGTACCTGACGGCGGCGTTGACCGCGGAAGGCGAAAGCAGCCCCACTCCGAGGAGGACGACCACGGTGCCGACGACGCCGGTGATGAACGAACGAAGGCGCATGGGCTTGTCCCCTCGTGACGGTGATGATCCCCAAGGAGACTAGGGGCGGCTGACCTGCTCCGAAGCGGTTTTGGCTGGACTGCTCGCGGGTCCGCGGCCGAGTCTGTGCCAGTCCGAGCGGTGACCTGGGCAGGGCGACAACAACAAGGCGCCCTGACCTCGCAGCGGGCATATCGTGGTGTCAGGCCGCACACCGCACCTCCCGGACCATGTCCCCCACCATCGGCCGCGCCCGTTCCGCGTTCCTCGTTGCGTCGGCTGCCGCACTCCTGGCCGCGTGCGGCCCGGCGCCCCAGCGCGTGGCCGCACTCCTCGTGAGCAGTGCCCCGACGCCGGCAACATCCCCGGCCACCGCGGCCGCTCCGGCCGCGCGCCTCGCGCCACCGGCCCAGATCCGGGCCGCCGCCGGCACCGCGTTCATCCTGGCCCGTCACCCGGGCGAGCAGGTCTCGAGCACCAGCTGGGTGGTCACCAGCATCAGGGGCGACAGCGCCGTCGCCACCCTCGTCATGGGGCATCCGCTCGTGGCCTCGAGCCCGGCCGTGGCCCCGGTCCTGGCCGACTGCGACCGCCAGATGCGCCAGCAGGCCGCCAGCGACCTGCACACCTCGGTGGCCGTCCCGTTCGTCCTGTCGCTGACACCGGGGGCCACCACCGGCGCCCGCGTCAGCGTGGTCGTCCGGCACACCCTCGCCGCCGGGCTCTACCTCGCGGTGCTGGACACCCCCGTGCCGACGCGGGGGCCACCGCCGTGCCCTGCGGTCGCCGCGACCGACGTCCCGATCGCCAGCCGTATCGCGCCCGGGCAGGCCCGCCGGACGTGGTACCTCTGGGCGGTCTTTCCCAGCACCATCACGGCCGCCCAGCCCAACCCGGACGTGGGGGCCAGTGCGGCCGGTATCCCGGTGCCCCGGGTGCTCTTCGACGGGCTCGCCACCGGGTTCGCGCGCACCCACACCCCAACAGGTGATGGCACGGTCGTCTGCCACGGCCTGACGACGACCTACTGGCTCACCTACCTGCCCAGTGTCTTCGCCACAAGGATGCTCGACCCCTGCCGGGCCGTCGGCTGACGCCGGGTTCCGTACCGGCCCGCAGGTGAGCTGTCGCCGCCGGAGCTCACCGCAGCACCCAGCGGACCGGCCGGTCGGGGTCGGGCTCGTAGCGACAGGCCCGGCCGGTGCTGACCGTGTCGCGCAGCAGCCGCCCGAGCGAGGCATCGGCAACGGCGACCCGGTCGATGGCAGCAGCGACCGCCTTTCGCACCGCGACCCGGGCCTTCTCCGCCGTGGCGCCTGCCTCCCGTGCGCGTCCACCCAGCCCGGTGGCCCCGCGCAGCTGCTCCAGCAACGCCTCGCGCTCGGCGACCAGCGCGTCGAGCCGGCCCTCGTCGGCCCACGCATGGGCCTCTTCGAGCTCCTCGTCCAGCTCAGCGAGGCGGCTCCGGTAGGCCAGCCGGGCCCGGCGGTCGAGCAGCTCCCCGGTGGCCGCCTCATCCACGCCGGACCCGGGGTGCCCGGCGACGGCATCGGACAGCTCCAGCGCGGGCACGTCGACCCCCGGTCGGGCGAGGAGGTACTGCAGGTAGCACAGCCCCTTGGCCTCGCGCACCGGCGCCACCGCCCCGTCGCGCCCGACCCACCAGATCCCGTCCGCGCCGGCGCGCAGGTGGGCCACCACGACCGCACGCTGCTCCCCCGTCGCAGGCGTCGAAGTCGGGACCGCGGCCGACTCCAGGCGCCGCAGCCACCAGGTCGCTCCCAGGCGGCGGTATGCCGTGCCCGCCGCCGCCTCCCACCGTGCGGCCTCGTCCTCCCGGCCGAGCAGGCGGCAGGCCGCCGCCAGGTAGTCGTCGACGACCCCGACGAAGCTGACACCGCCGGCGTTGACCACTCCCCGTCCGGCACACGGCTCCAGCAGCCGCACCGCGGCGGCGACGAGGGCCTCCTCGCCCACGGCCACGGCGACCTCCGTCAGCGCGGTCACCGTCAGGAGCCAGTCGACGTCCCTGGGGATGCCGGCCAGGTCCGGCCCGGCGAGCTGGTGCAACAACGGCACCGCCCGCTCCCTTCGACCGGCCGCCACCCACAGCACCGCGCCCTGCGCGGCGACCGAGGTCACCGACTCCCGGAGGCCGAACGCCTCATACGTCGCCGCCTCGCGGGCCAGCGCCGTAGTGTTCCCGGCCTGCCGGGCGAGGTCGGCGGTCAGGGTGCGCTCGATGGCGTAGGTGTCGACCTCGCCGGCCTCGGTCCCGGCGGCGACCGCCTCGCCGGTGGCCGCGGCGGCGGCCGCCAGGTCGCCGGTGAGCAGGCCGGCCATCGCTCGGCGCGAGGCGGCGAAGAAGCGCACCCGTGCCGATCCTGCCTCCTCGGCGAGCAGCTCCAGGGCACGCAGCTGGCGCCGGACCGTCGGCAGGTCCAGCGTCTCCAGCGCCGTGGTGAGCCGCCACAGGTGGGCCGACAGGCGGGTCTCCACGTCGGCCACGTGTGCGGCGGTGTCCTCCAGCCGGGCGGTGATCTCACGTCGGGCGGCGAGGTCGTCCGGCCCCCAGTGCACCAGCAGCTGGGCGTCGAGCGCCTGGGCGAGCAGCTGGTCGTCCCCCAGCGACTCCGCCGCTGCCAGCGCTTCCGACGCGAAGCTCGTGGCCCGGGAGGCGTCGCCGGCCCAGGCCCACACCCGCGCGAGCGCCACCGCCAGACGGGCCCGCTGCTCCCCGCCGGCGAGGGACCAGGCCTCGTGCAGGAAGGCGGGCACCCGCCCGTGCTGGGCACCGAAGGCGTAGGTGCCGGCCAGCGCCAGCGCGGCCGCCCCCATGGCCTCGACGTCGCCGGCGCCCCTGGCCTGCTCGAAGGCCCGGACGTGGACGGCCCGGGCGGCGACCACCCCGGGGTGGCTCCCCTCCCTCGGCGCATCCTGCACGGACCCGCTCACGCACCGAGTCTAGGTCGGGCGTGAGCGGGGCAGGCGCGCAACGCGTCAGGGGCGGATCAGGGTCACTTCCGCGGCGTGCTCGGCCACGCGGGCGCGATCCCAGTCCCCGGTGCAGTAGACCGACAGGCGCTCGATCCCCTCCGCGCCGACGTCGGCGCGGAACAGCTCGCGGCAGTACCAGTGCTCGCCGTCCTGCTCCCACTGTTCCTCGACCTCGAGCACGAAGCCCGTCGGCGTCGGGTCCAGCCGGTGCCGCGGCACACGACCCGGCCCGGGGTGACCTGCCAGCCGGAGCGCCACCAGGTCCGGGACGCCGAGGGCCTGCAGCCGCCAGCGCGGCATGGTGAAGTCGCAGAAGACGTCCGGTGCGAACAGGCCCTGTGGCGGGCGGCCGGTCTCGAGGAAGGTGATCATCGCGTCCGCGACCTCGCGGACCCGGTCGGTCGAGAGGTACGCGGGTGCGGCGGTGGTGGTCGACATGGCTGCCTCCTGGCTGCCGGGTGGTGTGTCACCCCGCAGGCGTGAGGTCCGGTGTCACATCGTGACGCCGGGGTGACCACCCGGCATACCGGACCGATCAGGTGGCGGTTGCACCCTGCGCCGCCCGCCGCGCTGACACGTCTCCTCCGGCCCCGCGCAGCAACCACGCCACGCCGACCGCGAGCAGCGCACCGGCCAGCGGTCCCACCACGTAGGCCCAGAAGTCCGTCCACGTCCCGCCCACCAGGGCCGGGCCGAAGGTGCGCGCCGGGTTCATAGAGGCCCCGCTGATGGGGCTGGCCCACAGGCCGGCGAGCGCGATGTAGGCGCCGACCGCGATCGCCGAGAGGGTGCCGACGTTCTGCGCGCCGGAGGCAGTGCCGAGGATCGTGCTGAGCAGCCCGAAGGTCAGCAGCGCCTCGATGAGCGTTGCCTGCCACATGCTGATGCCCGGCCCGGGCACGGTCGCCCCGAGCTGTCCGACGTTGCCGAACATCGCCCGCAGCACCAGGCAGGCAGCGGTCGCCCCGACGAGCTGCGCCGCGATGTATCCCGGCACGCGGCCCCACGGGAAGTCGCGCCGCAACGCAAACCCCAGGGAGACCGCGGGGTTGAGGTGCGCCCCGCCGACGGCGCCCATGAACAGGATCATCGCCAGCACCATCAGTCCCGGCGCGATCACCGCCGCGGTGCGCGAGATCTGGCCGTGGCTGACCGCGTTGACGACGCCGCCGCCGGCCGCGACGAGGACGAGCAGGAAGGTGCCGAGCAGCTCGCTGAACAGGCGCCGCCACTCCTGCGAGGAGTCGTAGAACTGGGCGACGAGGTCGAGGTCACGCGTGATGAAGGAACGGGCGGCGGCGCGCTCGCCGACGGACAGGCCGTCCTGCGCGGCTCGCGGTGGCTGCCCGCCCTGGACCGATGACTGCGGCTGTGCCACGAGGACCTCCTCGGGAGTGGCGGACGACCCCTCCAGCGTTGGTCCGTCCGGCCCCACCCGCCTCATCCGCGCGGGGTGAGCAGCCGCCGTGCCGCCGTCCGCACACTGGCAGCACAGCGTGCCGGGTCCCGTGACCGAGCGGGCGGGGTGGTTCCACCCGGGCGCCCGGAGCGAGGAGGTGGCCCGGTGACCGTCCAGGCCCGGAAGAGTGAGCTGACCTCGCCTGCCGGGGGGCCGTGGTACGCCCGGCCCGCGACTGAGGTGACTGCTGCGCTGCACGTCGACCCTGAGGTGGGGCTGAGCGCCGCGCGCGCCGCGCAGCTGCTGTCCGACCACGGGCCGAACGCCCTGCCCGAGGAGAAGCCCGAGCCCGGCTGGAAGCGGTTCCTGGACCAGTACCGCAGCTACATGCAGATCATCCTCGTGGTGGCGGCGCTGGTGTCCCTGCTCATCCAGGAGTGGAGCACCGGAGTCCTGCTGATCGTGCTGACCCTCGTCAACGCCGTCGGCGGCCTGCGCCAGGAGGGCAAGGCCGAGAGCGCGATGAACGCGCTGAAGTCGATGATGAAGGCCACCGCCCGGGTGCGGCGCGACGGCGCCGACGCGGAGGTGCCAGCCGAGCAGCTCGTCGTGGGCGACGTGGTCCTGCTCACCGCCGGTGACCAGGTGCCCGCGGACGGGCGGATCATCGCCGCGAGCGCCCTGCAGATCGACGAGTCCGCGCTGACCGGGGAGAGCGTGCCGTCGGCCAAGGACGCCACCGTGCTGACGGGGCACGACCTCAGCCCCGGCGAGCAGTCGAACATGGCGTTCATGAACACGCCGGTCACCCACGGCAGCGGCACGATCGTGGTGACCGGCACCGGCGCCGACACCGAGCTGGGCAAGATCTCCGGGATGCTCACGGCGACCGAGGCCGAGCAGTCCCCGCTGACCCGCGAGCTCAACCGGCTGACGCTGTGGATCGCGGCAGCGGCCGGGCTGACCATGGTCGTGATGTTCGTCCTCGGCCACGCCCGGGGCCAGGCCTGGGACGTGCTGTTCGTCGCCGCTGTCTCACTGGCCATCGCCGCCATACCCGAGGCGCTGCCGACGGTCACCCAGGTGATCCTGTCCCTGGGCAGCATCGACCTGGCCAAGCGGAACGCGATCGTCAAGGACCTGCCCTCGGTGGAGACCCTCGGCTACACCTCGGCGATCAACTCGGACAAGACCGGCACCCTGACGATGAACCAGATGACGGCCGTCGAGGTGGTCGACCCCACGGACCGCTACACCGTCACCGGGACCGGCTACAGCCTCGAGGGCAGCATCCACCACGCGGCCGGGGCCACGGACACGATCGAGGCGGCGGTGCTGCCCTACGTGATCGCCAACGACGCGAAGATCGTCGAGGGAAAGGTCGTCGGCGACCCCACCGAGGGCGCGCTGCTGGTGCTCGGGCACAAGGCCGGGCTCGACGTCGAGGCCAGCCACGAGCGGCTGCCGCGGCTGGCCGCGCTGCCGTTCGACCCGGGATACAAGCTCATGGCCACCTTCAACCGGGCCCACGACGCCGACGGCCGCGAGGTCGTGCGCTGCTTCGTCAAGGGGGCGGCCCCCGCCGTGCTCTCCCGCGCGACGACGGCGCTCTCCGGCGGGCGGACGGTGCCCTGGGACGCCGCCCTCGGCAAGGCGGCCGTGGAGCACATGGAGCGGATGGAGCGCGAGGGCCGGCGCGTCATGGCCGCAGCCACCCGCGACCTCGACCCGGCCACGTTCGACAAGGACGGCGACCTGCTCGGCTACGTCGAGCACCTGCAGATGACCAGCCTCGTCGGCATGGTCGACCCGCCCCGGGAGCAGTCGAAAGCCGCCGTCGCCGCCGCCCAGTCCGCGCACATCCGCGTGCGGATGGTGACCGGGGACGACGTCACCACCGGCGCCGCGATCGCGATCCAGCTCGGCATCCCCGGCGAGGCGATCCTCGGCGCGGACTTCGCGGCCCTGTCGGAGGCCGACCGGCTGGACCGGATCGAGAGCATCGGCGTGGTCGGCCGGGTCGCCCCCGAGCACAAGGTGCTGCTGGCCAGCACGCTCAAGGCGCGCGGCGACGTCGTCGCGATGACCGGGGACGGGGTCAACGACGCCCCCGCGATCAAGGCCGCCGACATCGGCATCGCGATGGGCAGCGGCACCGACGTGGCCAAGAACGCCGGGCGGATGATCCTCACCGACGACGACTTCGCCACCATCGTCTTCGCGGTCGAGCAGGGCCGGAAGATCTACGACAACCTCGCGAAGTACATCCGGTTCGTGCTAGTGCTGCTGGTCACCTTCGTGCTGACGTTCCTCGGCGCCACCCTGTTCAACATCGCGGGCGGTGAGCCGTTCACACCGGCGCAGGTGCTGTGGGTGCACTTCTTCGTCAACGCGCCGTTCGGCTTCGCTCTGGGCTTCGACCTGGAGACACCCGGGCTCATGGCCCGCCGGCCGCTCCCCCGCGGCCAGTCGGTGCTGACGAACCGGCTGGTCGCGACGGTCGGCCTCGTCGGCCTCGTCATCACCATCGGGCTGCTCAGCCTGATCCACTGGGGCGGCGCGCACTTCGGCAGCACGCAGGTCGGTCAGTCGATCGCGTTCACCTCCTTCGCCCTGTGCCTCATCGTCGCCGCGTTCGAGTGCCGTAGCGAGACGGCCACCGCCCTGAGCGCGACCAGCTTTGACAGCAAGCAGATGAACTGGGCCGCCCTCGGCGAGCTGGTCCTCGCGGTGATGACCACGCAGATGGACATGCTCCGCCGGCTGCTGGGCACCACCGAGATCACCATGCGCGAGTTCGCCTGGGCCCTGGTGCCGGCCCTGGCGCTGCTCCTGTTGTGGGAGCTGGGCAAGGTTCCCCTCCGACGCGGCGCCCTGTCGGGCGTCGCCGGCACCGACTGACCGGGACCGGCAGGAAAGGACGGCAGCCATGGCGCACGACGACCGGGGCAAGCGGATCGCAGAGGCGATCGAGCCCCTGCGGGTGGAACCGGGCACGCAGGTGGACCTGGAGGAGGACTTCGACCCGCGGTACAAAGCGGACTTCGTCAAGAAGAAGGACGGCGCCGAGCTGCTGCGCACCGGGGTCGAGCTGCTCGCGGAGTACCAGGAGCGGCTGGCCGCGCAGGACACCTGGGGCGTCCTGGTGTGCCTGCAGGCGCTGGACGCCGCCGGCAAGGACGGCACCATCCGGCACGTCATGAGCGGGGTGAACCCGCAGGGGGTGCGGGTGCGCGGCTTCAAGGTCCCCTCGGCCGAGGAGCTCGACCACGACTACCTGTGGCGCTACGCCCGGGAGCTGCCGCCACGCGGCGACATCGGCATCTTCAACCGCTCGCACTACGAGGAGGTGCTCGTCGTCCGCGTGCACCCCGAGCTGCTCGACCGGCAGCAGCTGCCGCCTGAGGCGAAGGGGAAGGGCGTCTGGGACCGGCGCTACCGGGAGATCAACGACTGGGAGCACTACCTGGTCGACAACGGCTTCAAGGTGGTCAAGCTCTTCCTCAACCTCTCCCGGGAGGAGCAGCGGGTGCGCTTCCTGCGCCGCATCGACCTGCCCGACCACAACTGGAAGTTCTCCCCCGCCGACGCCCGCGAGCGGCTGCGCTGGGACGACTACCAGGAGGCGTTCTCGGAGATGCTCTCGGCGACGAGCACCGAATGGGCGCCGTGGTACGTCATCCCCGCCGACCGCAAGTGGTTCGCCCGGCTGGCCACGGCCGCCGTCCTGGTCGACACCCTCATGGACATCGACCCGCAGTACCCCACCGTCAGCACCGACACCCGCGCCGAGATGCTGCAGGAGAAGGCGGCGCTGGAGGCCGAGGCACCCAAGGGCGCCGAGCTCGACCCGTTCGAGGCGGAGGCGCTGCGCGCGGAGGAGGGCGGGAGCGGCCGGAAGAAGAAGGGCAAGAAAGGGAAGCACCGGAAGGACCGCTCGTGACCTCCGGTGCCGCGAGCCCGGGCCACCGCGGCGGTATGACGGGTGCCCATCCCGGTGGCTCGGACGCACCGCAATCCTCTGCACAGGTCTGGCTGGCGCGGGCAGCGGTGTGCGGCCTCGCCCTCGCCATCCTGGCCACGGTGGCCTTCGCCCTCATGGACGGCTTCCGGCTGTTGGTGACGGCCGCCCTCGGCGTGGTGCTCATGGTCGCGTCGGCGTGGTGGTTCCTGACCCACCGGGGCCTGGTGCGTTGGGTCGCCCTCGCCCTCGTCGTGCTGAGCCCGGTGGTGCTGGGATTCCTCTTCGTCCGCGCCCACCTGCTGTGGACCGTCGTGCTGGTCCTGGGTCTGCTCGGAGCTGCGGCAGCGGCCGGCCGCGAGGCCCTGGCCCGCGACCGGGTGCCGGCCACCATGCCCGAGCACGTCGTGCCGCCGCCGCTGCGCCCGTTCCTGGTCATGAACCCCCGATCCGGCGGGGGCAAGGTGGGGCGGTTCAACCTCAAGGAGCTGGCGGAGCAGCTCGGCGCGACCGTCGTCCTGCTGGAGGGACCGGGCACCGTGGACGTCGAGGCGGTCGCTCAGGACGCCGTGGCCGCGGGGGCGGACCTGCTCGGGGTCGCCGGCGGCGACGGCACCCAGGCCCTGGTCGCCGGGGTGGCGGCCGAGCACGGGCTGCCCTTCGTGGTCATCAGCGCGGGGACGCGCAACCACTTCGCCCTCGACCTCGGCCTCGACCGGGAGGACCCCTCGACCTGCCTGGCGGCGCTGACCGACGACGCCGTGGAGCTGCATGTGGACCTCGGCGAGGTCGCCGGACGCACCTTCGTCAACAACGCCTCCTTCGGGGCCTACGCCGAGGTGGTGCAGAGCCCGGCGTACCGCGACGACAAGCGGGGCACGACCCTGGAGATGCTGCCGGACCTGCTGACCGGTCAGGGGGGTGCTCGGCTCACGGCGCGGGCCGACGGGGTCTCCGTGGAGGGCCCCCAGGCGGTGCTGGTCAGCGTCAACCCCTACGAGATGACCGACCTGGCCGGCATGGGCCGCCGGGCCCGCCTGGACACCGGCCGGCTCGGGGTGGTCGCGGTGAGCGTGGACAACGCCCGGCAGGCAGTCGGCCTGCTGCGGCTGGCCCACGACCGCGGCGTCACCCGGGTCGAGGCACCGCAGGTGGTCGTCACCGCAGACACCCCCGAGGTGCCGGTCGGCGTCGACGGCGAGGCGCTCGTCCTGCCCACCCCGGTGACGTGCACGATCCGGCCCCAGGCACTGCGGGTGCGGGTCCCGCGGTCGCGCCCGGGCGTGCCGCCACCGACCCCGGCGCTCAACTGGGTCCGGCTGCGCCACCTCGCATTCGGGGGCCACCGGTGAGCCGGCCCGCGCCCCGCCCCGGCCTGCGGTCCGGGCGCCGGCGACGTCACGCGGCGCCGGCCTCCGACGTGGGCCACCGGGCCCTGGCCGAGCTCGCCGCCCTGGACCTGGCCGTCCACGACACCGTTGCGGGGACCCCCACCCCCACGCTGGACCAGGCCCTGGGCCGGGTCTCCAACGCCGCCAACTACTCGCGCCTGTGGGTCGTCACGGCCGCGGTGCTCAGCCTGCTGGGGCGCCGCGGCCGGCGGGCGGCCGTCGTGGGCCTGGCGGCCGTCGGAGCGACCTCGGCCACGGCGAACCTGGTCGTCAAGCCGCTCCTGCGCCGGGGGCGTCCGGTGCGGGTTGAGGCCGAGCGCGGCCACCGGGTGAAGATGCCCACCTCGGGCTCGTTCCCCTCCGGCCACACCGCCTCGGCGTTCGCGTTCTCCTCGGCCGCCGGCGCGGAGCTGCCGGTCCTGGCCCTGCCGCTGCGCCTGGCGGCCACCGCGGTCGGCTGGTCCCGGGTCCAGTCCGGCGTGCACTTCCCCGGCGACGTCGTCGCCGGTGCGCTGCTGGGGGCGAGCATCGGCAGCTGGACCCATCGTCTTGCGGCACGACGCCGCGCGGCACGGGAGGGATGATGACTGCCATGGGGACCCACGCGGGGGCCACCTCGACCGCCGCGACCACGGCCGGCGCCACCGCCACCGCGACCACCGCGGCGGGGCCGCAACCGCGCACGCGCGCACCCGGCATACCGCTCGTGCAGGTGTGGTGGAGCAGGGTGGCACCGCTGGACGCGGTCGCGCAGTGGCTGGACGCCAGAGACCTGACCCGGGTCGTCGCCCTGCACCGTGCGGACGACCGGGCCCGCTCCGCGACCGGTCGGGCGCTGCTGCGCCTGGTCGCCAGCCGGCTGATGGAGGTCCCGCCCGACGCGGTCCGGATGCGGGTGCTGTGCCCCCTGTGCGGCAGCGACCGGCACGGCCGTCCGGTGGTCACCGCCGTGGACGGCGTGCGTCCGCCGCAGGTGAGCATCTCCCACGCCGGTGACCGTGTGGTGGTGGCGCTGGCCACAACCGGTCCAGTCGGCGTCGACGTGGAACGGGTGTCGGCGACCCCCGACGGGGTGGCCGACGTGGCCTGGTCGGCAGCCGAGCGCGCGGCGCTGGACCTGCAGCCCGAGGGTCGCAGCCCGCAGGCCCGTGCCCGCGTGTGGGTGCGCAAGGAGGCCGCGCTCAAGGCCACCGGCTACGGCCTCGCGGTGGCGCCGTCCTCGCTCACGGTCACGACCGGGCCCGGTGACGCCCGGGTGCTGGCGTGGGCCGGCCACGAGGACTGGGCCGGGTGCCTCGGGCTCGCGGACCTCGACGTCGGCCCCGGGTATGCCGGGTGCCTGGCCGTGCGGTGCGACCCTGACGCCGTGCCCCAGGTGCTGCTCGACCGGGTCAGCGACGCCCAGCTGCGCCGGGAACGCCACTGACCGGCAGGAGGGGCAGCGCCGGCTCGTCCAGCCAGACCCGGAACAGCCCGTGCAGCGGCAGCTCGGTGTGCCGCGACGCGCAGTCCACGAAGTCCTGCGTGGTCACCACGCCGTGGCGGTGGGTGGCGGCCCAGTCGCGCAGCACGGCGAAGAACGCCTCGTCGCCGAGGACGATCCGCAGCGCGTGCAGGGTCAGCGCGCCACGCTTGTAGACCCGGTCGTCGAACATCAGCGCCGGCCCGGGGTCGGCCAGGACCAGGTTCTGGGGCAGCCGCGCGAGTCGGGCGTGGTGCTGCACCGCGAGCGCGTGCGCCGACGGGCCGCCCCGGTGCTCCGACCACAGCCACTCGCTGTAGCAGGCGAACCCCTCGTGCAGCCAGATGTGCTGCCAGGTCCCGATCGTGACGCTGTTGCCGAACCACTGGTGGGCCAGCTCGTGGGCCACCAGGCGCTGCTGGCCCTCGTGGCCGTCGAGGTGGTTGGCCCCGAACACCGACAGCCCCTGGGCCTCCAGCGGGATCTCCAGGTCGTCGTCGGCGACGACCACGTCGTAGGCCGGGAACGGGTACGGCCCGAACAGCTGGGTGAACAGCTGCACCATCTCGGCCTGACGCCGGAAGTCGTTCAGCAGCAAGGACTTCAGGCGCGCCGGGACCAGCGCCCGCTGGCGCACGGGGCCCCCGGCCAGCTCGACGACGTCGTAGCGACCCACCTGCACCGTGGCCAGGTAGGTCGACATCGGCTCGGCCTGCTCGAACACCCAGCGTCGGCGGCTGGCGAGCCTGGACTGCCCGACGAGGGTGCCATTGGCCAGGACCTCGTACGCCGCGTCGGTGGTCACCGTGATCCGGTAGCTCGCCTTGTCGCCCGGCTGGTCGTTGCACGGGAACCACGACGGTGCACCGTTGGGCTGGCTGGCGACGATGACCCCGTCGGTGAGCTCCTCCCAGCCGACCTCTCCCCACGGGGAGCGCAACGGCCGCGGGTTGCCGGAGTAGATCACCTCGACCACGAAGACCGCGCCGGCGGGCAGCGCCTCGGCCGGGGTGACGTGCAGCTTGCCGCCCCGGTGCACGTATCGCGCGGGTCGGCGGCCGTCGACGGTCACCCGGGCGACACGCAGGGCCCCGAGGTCGAGGCTGAACCGGCTCAGCGACTGGGTGGCCACCAGCGACACGCGCGCCCGCCCGGCGAGGTGGTTGCTCACCACGCGGTAGTCCAGGTCGAGCTCGTAGCGGCTGGCGTGGTAGCCGCCGTTGCCGTGGGTGGGCAGGTACGGGTCGCCGGCGGTCGCGGCACCCGGGCCGGGCCCGCCGGGGGCGGCCCTCACCGGGAGCCGGCCTTCTGCCGGACAGCGGCGGCCGTGGCGCCCTGCCGGTCGGGCCACGGCTCGACCGGGTTGCCCCGCCACCGGGTGTGCGCCGGGAGCGCCTCACCGCGCAGAACCAGGGACGCCGGGCCGACCGTGGTGGCCGCCCCGATGGAGGCTGCCGGCAGCACCACCCCGTGCGGCCCGAGAGTGGCGCCCTCCTCGAGGGTGACCCGGTCCAT
The DNA here is from genome assembly GCF_054325275.1 of Oryzihumus sp. Lineage (NCBI taxonomy): Bacteria > Bacillati > Actinomycetota > Actinomycetes > Micrococcales > Intrasporangiaceae > Oryzihumus > Oryzihumus sp. The sequence goes on along the minus strand of NZ_JBTCWL010000002.1, from coordinate 80,369 downwards.
GCTCATGATCCGATCATGGAACAGGTGCGTCTGCAGCACGCACCCCCGGTTGACGCTGGCGCCCGCGCCGATGCCGACGAGGTCGGCCTCGGGCAGCCAGTAGCTCTCGCACCAGCTGCCCGGCCCGATGCTCGCGCCCAGGGAGCGCAGCCACACGGCGAGCGCGGGCGTCCCGGCGGCGGAGCGCGCGAACCACGGCGCGGCGAGCACCTCCACGAAGGTGTCGGCCAGCTCGGTGCGCCACACGAACGCGCTCCACAACGGGTGCTCCCCCACGGCGAACCGGCCGACCAGCACCCACTTGGCCAGAGTGCTCACCCCGGCGGCGAGCACGCCGGCCACCAGCAGGAGCAGCCCGCTGACCAGCCCGGCGACGACCCAGCCGGCTCGCGTGACCACCACCTGCAGGGCCGCCACCACCCCGACGCCGAGGGCGACCGTGCACATCACCGGCACGACGCGCAGCACCTCGACGGCCCCGCGCGCGACCTTGAGCCGCGTTGGCGGGTTGAAGGTGCGGGTCTCGTCCCCGGAGGCCGGGGGCCGGCGCAGCCGCACCGGCGGGCTGCCGAGCCAGGAGGTGCCCGCCTTGGCCCGGGCGGGGGTCGTCGACAGCACCGCGACCAGCCCGCGCTTGGGGACCCTGAGGCCGGGCCCGGTCATGCCGGAGTTGCCGAGGAACGCCCGCTTGCCGACCTTGGCCCGTTCGACCCGCAGCCAGCCGCCGACCAGCTCGTAGGAGCCGATCATCGTGTCGTCGGCGAGGAACGCGCCCTCCCCGATGGTGGTCATGCTCGGCAGCATCAGCACGGTCGAGGCCTCCACGCCCCGCCCGATGCGGGCGCCGAGAGCCCGCAGCCACCACGGTGTGGCCAGGCTGGCGTAGAGCGGGAAGAGCAGGCTGCGGGACTCGTCCATGAGCCGCTCGGTGGCCCACACCTGCCACCCGACCCGGCTGTGCACCGGGTGGTGTCCTTCGGACAGGCCCAGGGCCAGCAGGCGGACGCCGACCAGCACCAGCACCGCCAGCACGACCACCATCACGAGCGTGGCGACCGGCACCCAGACCAGCGCGGTGACGGCCGCCCCGCCGAGGGTGACGGTGCCGTGCACCGCCCGCCCGAGGACGAGCGTGCCGCACGCGACGGCCACCAACGGCAGGGTCGCCAGCGCCAGCGCGGTCAGGCCGTAGACCACCGGCCACACCCGGGAGCGCGGCGCCCGCCGGCCCGGGCTGTCGGCGTGGGCGACGCCCGCGAACGCCGCGGGCGACCCGGCCCAGCGCTCGGCCGGCGGCACGTTCCCGAGCACCGCCGACCCGGCACCGACCTCGGCGCCCTGACCCACCCGGGAGCCGGGCCCGAGGGTGCTGCGCGCCCCGACGGTCGCGCCCGCACCGATCTTGACGCGGCCCACGTGCAGCACGTCGCCGTCGAGCCAGTGCCCGGACAGGTCCACCTCCGGCTCGACGGCGCAGCCCTGGCCCAGGGTGAGCAACCCGGTGACCGGGGGCAGGGCGTGCAGGTCCACGTCCGCGCCGACCCTCGCCCCCAGGGCCCGCGCATACAGGCTGGTCCACGGGGCGCACGAGAGGTTCTCCGCCCCGGCGGCGGCCACGACGGCCTCGGCGCACCACAGCCGCAGGTGCACCGACCCGCCGCGCGGGTAGGAGCCCGGCCGCAGCCCCCGCAGCAACAGCCGGGCGGCCAGCACCGCCAGGCCGATCCGCCCCGGCGGGGTGAACAGCAGCACCCATCCGGCCAGCAACCACCACCACGACACCGGGGTCACCCAGGGCGCCCCTGACCCGGCGAGCAGGTTGTCCACCAGGGCCAGGACGGTGAGCCAGCGCAGCCCCACCACCGTCGCCGTCACGACCGACGCCAGCGCCTGCACCGCCCCGGCCGAGCGCGGGACCGGCGCCACCGTCCGGCTGGTCGCGCTGACCGGTGGGGAGAACTCCTCCAGCACCTGCGCCAGCGCCCCGAGGCGGGGGTTCTCGTAGACGTCGGCGACGGTCACCTCGGGGTAGCGGGCCCGCAGGGCCGACACCAGCTGCGCCGCCGACAGGCTGCCCCCGCCATCGGCGAAGAAGTCGTCCTCGGGCCCGCGGACCCCGACGCCGAGCACGGCGGTCCACTGCTCGGCGAGCCAGGCCGCGGTGCCGGTGAGCCCGGCCGCGCCGGGGGCCACGTCCGGCTCCAGGGGCCAGGGCAGGGCGTGCCGGTCCACCTTCCCCGAGATCCGGGTGGGCAACGTGGGCACGACCGCGAGCAGGGGCACCAGGGCGGCCGGCAGGCTCGCGGACAGCCGCTCGCGGGCCGCCTGCTGGTCGAACGCCGTCCCCGGGGCGACGGTGAGGTAGCCGACCAGGACCGGCGTGCCGGCAGGCGTGGTGCGCACCGCCGCAGCCGCCGCGGTCACCCCCGGCAGGTCCTGCAGGGCGGCGTCCACCTCGCCGAGCTCGATCCGGCGGCCCCCGACCTTGACCTGGTCGTCGGCGCGGCCCACGAACACCAGCCCCTCCGGCTCGTGCCGCACGAGGTCGCCGCTGCGGTAGGCCCGGTCCCAGCCCAGGGCGGGGCTCGGCGCGAACTTCTCGCGGTCCTTGTCCGCGTCGAGGTAGCGGGCCAGGCCGACGCCGCCGATGACGAGCTCGCCGGTGGCGCCGACCGGCACGCGGTGGCCGTCGGTGTCGACCACGGCCAGGTCCCACCCGTCCAGCGGCAGGCCGATCCGCACCGGGCCCTGGCCGCTCAGCCGGGCGGCGCAGGCGACCACGGTCGCCTCGGTCGGCCCGTAGGTGTTCCAGACCTCCCGGCCCGGCTCGACCAGCCGTGCGGCCAGCTCGGGCGGGCACGCCTCACCGCCGAAGATCAGCAGCCGTATGCCGTGCAGCTCCTCCGGCTGCCACAGCGAGGCCAGCGTGGGGACGGTCGAGATGACGGTGATGCCCTGCGCCACCAGCCACGGGCCGAGGTCCATGCCGCTGCGCACGAGCGCCCGCGGGGCGGGGACGAGGCAGGCGCCATGCCGCCAGGCCAGCCACATCTCCTCGCACGAGGCGTCGAAGGCCACCGACAACCCGGCCAGGACCCGGTCGCCGGGCCCCAACGGTGCTCCCGGCAGGAACAGCCGGGCCTCGGCGTCGACGAACGCCGCGGCGGACCGGTGCGTGACCGCGACGCCCTTGGGGGTGCCTGTGGAGCCCGAGGTGAAGATGACCCAGGCGTCGTCCTGCGGGGTGGGCGTGGCCCGTGCGGTCCGGCTGGGCGTGCGCCGGACCACGTCGCCGCCGGCTCCGACGACCGCGGCGACCCCGGCCTCGGCGAAGACCAGCCGGGCCCGCTCGTCGGGGTCGTCGGCATCGACCGGGACGTAGGCGGCGCCGACGGTGAGGATCGCCAGGATCGCGACGTAGAGGTCGACCGTGCCCGAGGGCACCCGGACCCCCACCTTGTCGCCGGCCCCGACGCCCTCGGCGGCCAGCCGCGCCGCCTGCACGTCCACGGCCTCCAGCAGCTGCCAGTAGGTCAGGGTCACGTGGCCGTCGTCGATGGCCGGGGCGCCGCGGTGGCGGTCCCGTGTGGCCAGGAGCACGTCGACCAGGGTCCGCGGGGGCGCGGCCAGCTCCCCCCGCGAGAGGCCGTCGTCGTGCACGCTGGCGTCCTCGCCGGGGTTGCGCACGTCCACTCGGAGTCCTCGTCGTCGGGCCGGCCGGTGCTCGTCCCGGGCCGGTCGCTGCACGGACAGCGCCACTGTCGGCCCGCCCGCGCGGCCTGCGCAAGGGGCCGAACCGCCCGGGCTCACGGTCGGCAGGTGCGGGCCGCGTGGTCGTCGGAACGGCTGAGGCGGAAGCGGCCCGCAAGGCTGATGATGAGCCATGGCCGCATCCGTCCACGCCGAGGTCGAGCGGAAGTACGACGTGGACGAGCACGTCGCGCTGCCGGACCGGCGGGCGCTGGCCCAGCTGCCCGGCGTAGCGGTCGTGGAGGGGCCGGCCGAGGAACGCCTCGAGGCGACCTACGTCGACACGGCCGGGCTGGACCTCGTGGCCCACAAGGTCACGCTGCGCCGGCGCACGGGCGGCCACGACGCCGGGTGGACCCTCAAGCTGCCGGTGTCGCGGGAGGAGCGCCAGGAGGTGCACCTCCCCCTGGGGCCGGCGGACGAGCCGGTGCCGGAGGAGCTGCTGGACCGGGTCCGCGCACACGTTCGCGACCACGCCGTCACACCGCTGGTGCGCATCAGCACCACCCGCCAGGTGCACCGGCTCATCGGAGACGGCGGGGTGCTGCTCGCCTGGCTCGTCGACGACCAGGTGACGGCCACGCCCCTGCGCACGGACTCCGGGACCAGCTCGTGGCGCGAGTGGGAGGTCGAGCTCACCGACGAGGGGGGACGGGAGCTGTGGGACGCCCTGGACGCGGTGGTCGGCGCGGCCGGGGCGTCCCGGTCGGACAGCGGCAGCAAGCTGGCCCGGTCGCTGGGCGAGGGTGCCCCCGAGCCGCCACCCCCGGCCCGGCTCTCGCGGCGGTCCTCCGCCGGTGACGTGCTGCGCGAGGCCCTGACCACGCAGGTGGAGGCGCTCAAGACCCAGGACGCCGCGGTCCGCCGCGGTGCCGGTGACTCGGTGCACCAGCTGCGGATCGCCAGCCGGCGGCTGCGCTCCACCCTGGCCACCTACCGCCCGCTGCTGCGCGACCCCGATGCCGCCCAGACCGTCCGCGACGAGCTGCAGTGGCTCGGCCTGGGGCTCAACACCGCCCGGGACACGCAGGTGATGCAGGCGCGGCTGGCGAGCCTGCTGGAGCAGGAGCCCGAGCCCCTCGTCGTGGGTCCGGTCCAGGAGCGCATCGCGGCCGAGCTCACCAAGCGCTTCGTCACCGGGCTGCGGGAGGGGCTCGCGCTGCTGGACCAGGAGCGCTACTTCCGGCTGCTGGACGCCCTCGACGCCCTCGTGGTCGCCCCGCTGACCGCCCGGGCGGACAAGCCGGCCGGCACGGTCGTCCACGCCCTGGTCGGGCGCAACCGCCGGCGGCTGCGCCGGGCCGCCCGCCGCGCGGAACGGGCCGACGACCGCGACCAGCGGGACCTGGCGTTGCACGAGGTCCGCAAGGCCGCCAAGCGGCTGCGCTACGCCGCCGAGACCGCCCGGCCCGCCCTCGGCAAGCCGATGAAGAAGCTGGCCCGCCGGGCCAAGGCGCTGCAGGACGTGCTCGGCGAGCACCAGGACGGGGTGGTCTGCCGGGCCCTGCTGGTCGACCTGGCCACCTCGGCCACCGCCCACGGGGAGAGCGCCTTCACCTACGGGCGCCTGCACGCGCACGAGGAGGCGCTGACCGCGACCCAGGAGGCGGCATACCGGCAGGCGCTGGCCGCGCTGGGCTGAGCGCCTGCTCGCGTGGCGCAGGTCAGGCCGCCGGGGCCGGCGGCTCCGGGTCGGCCGCCGCGGGCGTGCGGTGCTCGCTGGCCCACCGCTGGTAGGCCGCGACCGCCGTCGGCAGGGTCGGGTAGAGGTGGTCCTCCCCCACGCTGTGGGCCAGGCCGAACGCCTGCAGCTCCTCGCGCAGGTCCTGCTTGACCCGCGCCATCGCGAACACCACCTCGCGGCGCTCCATCTCGGCGCGCAGCTGCTCGACGGCGTCCAGCGCGGTGATGTCGACCTCGACGTTGGCCTCGACGTTGAGCACGAACCAGCGCAGGTCGGGCGCCGCGTCCGCCGCCTCCAGCGCCCGGGTCTTGAAGTCCTCGGCGTTGGCGAAGAACAGGGGCGAGTCGTAGCGGTAGACGACCAGGCCGGGGATCGTCGTGGCCGTCGGGTAGTCGTCGACGTCGTGCATGCCGGCCAGCCCCTCGACCTGGCCCAGCACCGCGTCGTGCGGGCGCGCGACCCGGCGCAGCAGGTCCGCCACCGACACCGCGACCGCGATGAGCACGCCGTAGAGGATGTCGAAGACCAGCACGCCGACGAAGGTGACCAGCGCCAGGACCAGCTCGCTGCGCCGGAACCGCGCGATGCGGCGGAACTCGGGCAGGTCCACCAGCCGGGTCGCGGCGTAGATGATCAGCGCGCCCAGCGCGGCGTTGGGAAAGCTGGCCAGCACTCCCCCGCCGAAGAGGAGCACCAGCAGCACCCCGGCCAGCGCCACCAGGGTGTAGAGCTGGGTCCGGCTCCCCGCGGTGTCGCCCAGGGCGGTGCGGCTGCCGCTGCTGCTCACCGGGAAGCCTTGCATCAGACCGGCCCCCACGTTCGCGGCGCCGAGTGCCAGCAGCTCCTGGTTGGCGTCCACCTCGTAGCCTCCGCGGTCGGCGAAGGCCCGTGCCGTCAGCACGTTGTCGGTGTAGCCGACCACGGCGACGCCGACCGCCGCGAGCAGCAACGCCTGCAGGTCACCGGCCTGCAGGTCCGGCAGCTGGGGGCGCGGCAGGCCGCCGGGGATCTCGCCGACCACCGTGATGCCATAGGCGCTGAGGTCGAACACCGGCACCGCCAGCGCTGCCAGCAGCACGGCGATCAGCGGCCCCGGCAGCCGCGGGAAGCGTTGCAGCACAAAGAGCAGGGCCAGCACGGCGACGGAGAGGATGACCGTGGGCCACTTCACCTGGTCGAGCCCGCCCAGGAACGAGCGCAGCTGCTGGACCATCGTGTCGCCCTCGACGGGGATGCCGGTCACCTTCTCCAGCTGGCCGACGATCATGATGATCGCCACCCCGGCCATGTACCCCACCAGCACCGGCTTGGAGAGCAGGTCGGCGACGAACCCCAGCCGGGCCAGCCACGCCAGCGCGCAGAACACCCCGACCACGATCGCGAGTCCGGCGGCCAGCACGGCATACCGCGCGGGGTTGCCCCCGGCGAGGGGGGCGACCACGGTCGCCGCCATCAGCGCGGTGGTCGACTCCGGGCCCACCGACAGCTGGCGGCTGGAGCCGAACAGCACGTAGGCGGCCATCGCCGGCACGATCGCCCACAGGCCCGCGACGGGAGGCAGCCCCGCGACGCCGGCGTACGCCATCACCTGCGGGATCAGGTATGCCGCGACGGTCACCCCCGCGAGCACGTCGCCGCGCAGCCAGGCACGCTCATAGCCCCGGAGGTCCACGATCCCGGGGAGGACGGAGGCGACGCCGCCACGCGATGCCACGGTGACAGCGTGCCCACCCTGCACAGGTGGTGGATCATCCGGTCTGGATGACGACGGGTGGCGGCGCCCACGCCGACCATGGCGGGATGACGAGCGCAGCAGCCCGGCCGGCGGTGGCCGCCGCGGGATCAGTGGTCCTCCCCCTCGCGCTGGCGCAGTTCGTCTGCAGCTACGCCGGCAGCAACATGAACGTCGCCATCACCACGATCGCCGACGACATCGGGACGACCGTCGTCGGCATGCAGACGACGATCACGCTCTTCACGCTGACCATGGCGTCGCTGATGATCCCGGGCAGCAAGCTGACCGACATCTGGGGCCGCAAGGTCTGCTTCATGTGGGGGCTGGCCGTCTACGGCACCGGGGCGCTGCTTGCCTCGCTGGCCCAGGGACTGCCGCTGATGATCTTCGGCTACTCGCTGCTGGAGGGGGTCGGGTCGGCCCTGCTGGTCCCGCCGATCTACATCCTCATCACCGTCCTGTTCACGGACACCAAGTCCCGGGCCAAGTACTTCGGCATGGTCAGCGGCGCGGCCGGTCTGGGGGCGGCGGCGGGCCCCCTCATCGGCGGCCTGATCACCAGTGCCATCAGCTGGCGCGCCTCGTTCATCCTGCAGGTGCTCATCGTCGGCGTCGTCGCTCTGCTCGCCCGCAAGATCGACGACCCGCCGCGGGTGGGTGCCGCCCCGCACTTCGACCTCGTCGGCGCGATCCTGTCCGCAGCAGGCATGTTCTTCGTGGTCTTCGGCATCCTCCAGTCCTCGACCTACGGCTGGTTCACCTCACGCCAGGACTTCACGATCGGCAGCACGGTGATCATCCCCAAGGGCGGGATCTCCCCCGTGTGGCTGTTCATCGCCATCGGCGCGATCTTCCTGGCGTGGTTCTTCCTGCACATCCGCTCGACCGAGAAGAAGGGCCACGACCCGCTCGTGTCGATCCGGCTCTTCCGCAACCGCACGTCGAACCTCGGGCTGACGACCCAGACCATCCAGTGGCTGACGATGCAGGGCTCCTTCTTCGTCATCTCGGTCTTCATGCAGCAGGTGCGCCACTACAGCGCGATCCAGACCGGCCTGATGCTCACCCCCACCACCGTCGGCGTGCTCCTGTCCGCCGCGGCAGCCGAGCGGCTCGCCAAGCGGCGCTCGCAGCGGTTCCTGATCCGCCGCGGCTTCGGGGTCACCATCATCGGGCTGCTGCTGGTGCTGGCCCTGGGCCGGGCCAACTCGGCCGTCTGGACCTTCGTGCCGGGGCTGTTCCTCGTCGGCGCCGGCATCGGCGTCATGCTCACCTCGTCGGTCAACGTGGTGCAGTCGGCGTTCCCGGAGAAGGACCAGGGCGACATCTCGGGTGTCTCCCGCAGCGTGTCGAACCTCGGGTCCTCCCTCGGCGTGGCGCTGGCCGGCTCGGTACTCGCCGCCGAGGTCCTCCCGGGCAACCGGGACTTCGCGCTCTCGCTGATCATCATGACGGTCATCGCGATGATCGGCTTCGTCACCGCGATCCTCATCCCCAAGGGCCACGCGAGCGCGGCTCCGGCCGAGTCCGCGCAACCGGCGACGCCCTGAGTCACCGCCGGGGTCCGGGGCGGTCAGCGCGATGAGCTTCACAGCCGTGGTGGACGACCTGGTCAGGGCGTTCGAGGTCGTCGCCGCCGCCGTGCTGGCGGTCGGTCTGGTCTGGTCCGCCGTTCTGTCCTGGGGCGTGTGGCGGCGCACCCGGGAGGGGCGCACGGCATACCGGCTGCTGCGCGAGTCCCTCGGTGGGGTGCTCCTGCTGGCGCTGGAGGTGCTCGTGGCGGCCGACCTGCTGCGCACGGTCGCGCTCCAGCCGAACCTGCAGGACCTGACCAACCTGGGCCTCCTGGTGCTGATCCGCACCTTCCTCAGCTTCGCGCTCGAGACCGAGATCGAGGGCGTCCCGCCGTGGCGGCGCTGGCAGGTCAGCGGAGCGACGCGGATCGCGCAGGCCCAGCAGCGCTCGCGTGACGCCGGCTAGCACCGCCGACCACCCCAGGGCGCATGGTCCCTTGAGCGTCGGGTCAGCAGGCGCTTGGGTGAGGTGCATGACGACGCCGCGAACCACCGGCTCGCCCGGCAACCGGGTGGCGCGCGAGGTGTTCGCCGGCCTGCCACCGCGGTATGACCGGCTGAGCTGGTTGCTGTCGTTCGGGCAGGACCGACGGTGGCGGCGCTCCGTCGTGGGGCGGATCGCGGCGGCACAGCCGCACCGCGTGCTGGACGTGGCCACCGGGCCGGCAGGGGTGGCGCTCGCCGTGGCTCGCCGTACCGGCGCCACCGTCGTCGGTGTGGACCTCAACGAGCCGATGCTGCAACGGGGTCGGCGCAATGTGGCGGCAGCTGACCGGACCGATGCGGTGGTGCTGGTCGCCGGGCGGGCCGAGCAGCTGCCCTTCCCCGACGACTGCTTCGATGCGGTCAGCTTCTCCTACCTCCTGCGCTACGTCGACGAGCCGGCGGAGGCCATCGCGGAGATGGCGCGCTGCCTGCGGCCGGGCGGGACGATGGCCAGCCTGGAGTTCTTCGTCCCGCCGGCGGCCGGCTGGCACGCCGCGTGGCGTCTCTACGTGTCTGCGGTGCTGCCCGTGGCCGGCTGGGTCGCCGGCGGGAGCGCGTGGTGGCGGGTGGGCACGTTCCTGAGCCGGAGCATTCCGGCCCACTACCGGCGGTACCCGCTCGACTGGCACGTCCGCGCCTGGGAGGAGGCCGGCTTCCGCGAGGTCCGCTGGCAGCTGATGAGCCTCGGCGGTGGCCTGGTGATGTGGGGGACGAAGGGGGCCGGGCCATGACCCGCGCGGAGGACCGGCCGGCCTTCTACGCGGGCGGCGCCGGCACGGGCGGGATGCGGGACTGGGTGACCCTGCTGCACCCGCCGTACACCGCCTGGCACCTGTCCTACGTCGCGATCGGTGCCGCTCTCGCCCCGCACTTCGCGGCGTGGCGACTCGGCGGCACGCTCGTCGCATTCTTCCTCGCGGTCGGGGTCGGGGCACACGCCCTCGACGAGCTCGCCGGACGACCGCTGCAGACGGGTATCCCCGGCGCTGCGCTGGTCACCGCTGCCGGCGTGGGTATCGCCGGGGCGGTCGTGGCCGGCCTACTGTACGGCGGGCTGCGGTTGCTGCCGTTCGTCGTGGTCGGCGCCGTGCTGGTCCTGGCCTACAACCTCGAGCTGGGCCGCGGGATCCTGCACAACGGCGTGGGTTTCGCGCTGGGCTGGGGCGCGTTCCCGGTGCTGACCGGCTACTACGCGCAGGACTTCCGACTTGGCACTGCAGCGGTGCTGGCCGCGGCGGCAGCGTTCTTCCTCTCCCTCGGGCAGCGAGCGTTGAGCCTGCCCGCGCGCACATTGCGGCGGCGCACGCAGTCCGTGCACGGACGCCTCGTCCACCGTGACGGCGGGCAGGTGGACCTCGACCGGAACGTCCTGCTCGGGCCGCTTGAGGGTGCCCTGCGCGCGGTGGCGGGCGGCCTCGTCATGCTGGCTGCGGCGATGGTGGCGAGCCGGCTGTGAACCGGATCGACTATCGCGGGGCATTCTGGTTCCCGGTCCGGCCCGGCGAGCTGTGGGAGGTCATCGAGCAGTTCGACCAGTTCGAGTCCTGGTGGGCCTGGCTCCAGGACTTCGGGGCGGAGGCCGACGGGCTGGTCGCCGGGAACGCCCTGCACGGCACGGTCATCCCGCCGGTCCCGTACTGGCTGCGCCTGGACATCAGGCTGGAGAGGTGCGTGCGGCCGCACGTGGTTGAGGCGACGGTCGACGGCGACGTGCGGGGCTTCGCCGCGTTCCGGCTCGAACCCGTCGACGGGGGTACCAGGGTCGAGGCGGTGTGGTGGCTGGACATGAGGAGCACCCCGTTGCGCGTCGCGGCGCTCGTGGCCTACCCGCTCATGCGCTGGGGACACGACCGGGTGGTGGAGATGGCGGTCGTGGGGTTCCGCCAGCGGGCGCTGGCGGGCACGAGGTCGTGAGTCGTGACCCCCTCGCCCCGCGCCGCCCGCTAGGGGCGTCGGTCGTCGATGGCCAGGGGCTGCGACGTGGCCCCGCAGGTCAGCATCACCTGTGACTCCGACTCGCGGTCGAGGCGGCACGGTCCGCTGCTCGGGTCGACGGTGACGTCTACCGGCTCCTGCACGAAGACGACCGACGACGCGGGGCGCCAGATGCCCACGAAGTCGCCGTCGAAGCCGTCCTGGGTGACCATGATCGTCGTGCCGTCAGCCGCCCGGACGACCTGCTGACGGCCCCCAGCCCCCACGACCGCCATCAGGACGAGCAACGCGAGGTATGCCGCGCCGCAGAGCCAGGCGCCCGCGCCGAGCACCTCCGTGATCAGTCGCCAAGGCTCACGCAGACGGCGGACGACCGCGTGGATCACCCCTACGGCCAGGCCCCCATGAGGCCTATGAGATCACGCGGGGTGACGGGTCAGGGTTGGTCCAGCGCTACCGTGTCGATGTTCCTGGCCGCCTGCGGGATGGCGGCGTCGCTGTCCGACGGCGTCGCACCGACGTACCATGCGACGCCGAGGCCGAGGCCCATGGTCTCGTTGTCCCCCAGTCCGAGCCGCAGCGCGACGGCACGCGCGTTCGGCGGCCGGTGCGCCGGGTCCTTGGCCAGGCAGTCCTCGATCACCAGGGCGAGGTCCTCCGGCACGTCCGCCGGCAGGGGCGGCGGGGGCTCCTGGACGTGGCACATGGCGATGGCGAGGGGGGTCTCGCGCTCGAACGGGCGGCGCCCGGTGAGCATCTCGTGCGCCACCACACCGAGGGCGTAGAGGTCACTGGCCCCGCTGGCCGGCTGGCCCATCACCTGCTCGGGGCTGATGTAGTTCGGTGTGCCGAGGAGCTCGCCCTGCCGCGTGTGCCCGGACGCGTCCAGCGCCCTGGCGATGCCGAAGTCCGTGAGCTTCACCAGCCCGTCCGGGCGCAGCATGATGTTGGCGGGCTTGACGTCGCGGTGCACGACCCGCGCCTCGTGGGCGACGCCGAGGGCCAGGGCGGCCTGCCCCATGACGGAGCGCACCTCGGTGTGCGCAAGCGGCCCGCGCTCGCGCAGCACCGTGGACAGTGGATGGCCGTCCACGAGCTCCATGACGAGGTAGGCCAGGCCGTCCTCCTCGCCGTAGTCGAAGACGGTGGCGATGTTGGCGTGCAGCAGCCGCGCCGAGTTCAAGGCCTCGTCCCGGAAGCGGAGGGCGAAGAGCTTCTCGTGGCCGATGTCTGGACGCATCACCTTCACGGCGACGCGCCGCTGCAGCACGGTGTCCATGCCGGACCAGACGTCCGCCATGCCGCCCGAGGCCAGCCGGTCCCCCAGGAGGTATCGCCCGCCCATGAGGAACCCGTTGTGCAAGCGCTGCATGACCGTGCGCACCTCCGTCGAGACGAGGTGCACGTCCCACGACATGGCTGAGACCTCGGACGTAGCGTAATCCAGGCCAGCGCCTTCTGCGTCCCACGCGGGCACCGGGCACCGCTGCCCGCGGGCGCCGATGAGAAGTACGCTCGCCGTGCGTTGGACGAGAGACACCACTCTCAGGGAGCCATGATGAGCGAACCGACGACCCACACCCTGGACGCCCCCGGCGCCCTCCTGCACTACGACGTCCGCGGCAACGACTCCAGCAACGCGCCGGTCCTGCTGCTGATCGGCTCCCCGATGACCGCCTCCGGGTTCGTCACCCTGGCCGGCCACTTCACCGACCGCACCGTCGTGACCTACGACCCGCGAGGGGCCGGGCGCAGCCGACGCACCGACGACGCCACCGAGACCACGCCCGAGGAGCATGCCGACGACCTGCACCGGCTCCTCTCGGCCCTGGGCTCGGGACCGGTGGACCTCTTTGCCACCAGTGGAGGCGCCGTCAACGCGCTGGTCCTCGTGGCCCGGCACCCCGAACAGGTCCGAACCCTCGTCGCCCACGAGCCGCCGGCCGCGCAGGTGCTACCGGACCGCGAGGAGGCCCTGGCCGCCGCCGTGGACATCCACCAGACCTACGAGCGCAGCGGCCTCGGCCCGGCCATGGCCAAGTTCATCACCCTCGTCGGCCTGCAGGGCCCGGTCCCGGCCGACTTCGCCGACCGGCCCGCTCCCGACCCGGCCTCCTTCGGGCTGCCGAGCGAAGACGACGGCACCCGGGACGACCCCCTGGTCGGGCAGAACATGGTCTCCTGCCTGCGCCACCAGCACGACTTCGACGCGCTCCGCTCAGCATCGACCCGCGTCGTCGTCGCCGCCGGCACCGGGTCCGAGGGCGAGCTGGCCCACCGCGCCGCCCTGGCCGTCGCCGAACGGCTCGGGACACCACCCGTCGCCTTCCCCAGCCACCACGCCGGGTTCCTCGGCGGCGAGCACGGCATGAGGGGTGAACCCGACGCCTTCGCGGCGGCGCTGCGCGAGGTCCTGGACGGGCAGGGGTGACGCGGGGCCGCTAGTCCACCTTGTCCGCCCGCGCAGCCCGGCGGGCCTCCAGCCGGCGCTGGCGCGCCGACCACCACTCCTGGCCGACCACCGCCCCGCCGAGCATGACGACGCTGAAGCCGATGAACCACGACAGCAGCATGAACACGATGCCGATCGGGCCGTAGCGGTCGAAGTTGTAGGTGATCGAGTCCGACAGCGACACCGCGGCGAACGCGCGCAGGCCGTAGAGGCCGACGGTGATCGTCGCGGCGCCGGTCAGCAGCGGCCGCCACCCCACCCTCCCGCCGAGCAGCAGGTGCTGCGTCCACCAGGCCCACGCGAACACGATCGGCGTCAGGCCCAGGGGCAGCAGCCACACCCGGCTGACGCCGTGCTCCGAGCTGCCCCCGAGCACCACCACCAGCACGGCAGCCCCGAGCATCGTGGCGAGCCAGACGAGGGGACGCCACAGGTCACGCATCCCGCGGCCGGGCAGCTGCCAGGCGATCTCGTAGCCCTTCTGCAGGGCTGCCGGCCACGTGTATGCCGACACCAGCGTCACCAGCGCCCCGATGTAGCTCGTGTTGGTGCGCTTGACCCCGGGTCCGCCGAACAGGAGCTGCACGTCGTGGGCCGCCTGGGCGCTCAGGCCCAGCCGCCGGGTGACGGTGGTCGCGACCCCGTGGGTGTCGCCGAGCGGCACGAGCGCCGACAGGGTGATCAGCGCCGGGATGAGCAGCATCATCGCCAGGGCCGCAAGGACCATGGCCTGGTGGACCAGGTCCATCTCCAGGGCCCGTCGGCGCACCCGCCCGGCCGTGGTGGCCTCCGCCCTCTCCAGCGCGTGGTCGACGCGTTCGACCAGGGCCCGGGCACGGGCCGGCAACCGTTGCGGCACATGGGTGCTCAGCCGGGGAGTCGTCGGCACGGCCCCTCCGCCGGGCCCCGGCGCTGCACCCACGGCGGGAGCAGGAGGAACGGCGTCGCTGGGCGTAGGCGGCTCCCCGGGCGCCGGCGGCTGGCCGGGGACGGGCTGCTGGCCGGGGACGGGCGCAGCCACACCGGTCACCCGCCGAGCAGCTTGGCCTTCGCCGCGGCGAACTCCTCGTCGTTCACGGCGCCCTGCTGGTGCAGCTGCTCGAGCTGCTGCAGCTGCGCGACCAGGTCCGTACCGCCCGACGCCGCGGCCTCGGGGGCTGGCGCCGGTGCGGCAGGCGGCGGCTCGGCATACCCCTGCTGCTGGGGCGGCGGTGCGGCGTACCCCTGCTGCTGGGGCGGCTGCTCGGCATACCCCTGCTGCTGGTCCGGCGGCGCCGCGGCGGCGTCCTGGGACGCCCACTTGCGCTGCTGACGCCGCTGCACCCGGCCGGCGACGGCGGAGGCGGTGCCCGCGACGACCGCGGTGCGCGCCACGCCACGGATCAGGCCCATGTCAGCCCGCCTGCTGCTGGTAGGACTCGAGCGCCTTGGACACGGTCTCTGCGGGGATCCGGACCTGGTCGACGACGCGGGCGTCGGCGCGGCGCATCGCCGTGACGAACCGCTCGGCCCACGTGTTCTCCCAGACGATGAGGGCCGCCGAGCTGTTGTTGTCCAGGGCTGCGCCGACCTGGGCGACGTCCTCGGCGTCGAGCAGCCCGCCACCGAGCTGGCCGTCGAGGTCGGCGAACGCGGGCTGGAGCTCCGGGCCGAGACCCGCCAGCTCGACCGAGCCGACCTCGCCGTTCTCGTCCTTGTAGACGAACAGCAGGTCCAGGACACGCACGATCCCGTCGACGACGAGCTCGCGCAGGGCGGGGGCGATCTCCCCGTGGAAGTTGTTGCCGGGGAACTCCACGATGAGCAGGTCTACGGGACCGGTTTCCATGGCTGACTCCGTTTCGTTGGCCGTGTTCCTGCATTCCACGGCCCCCGCCCGCGCGCTGAATCCCCCGCCGCGGATGAACCGCCGCCGGGCCGGCAGCGACACGCTGGAGGGCATGACCGCGACCACACCC
Source organism: Oryzihumus sp. (assembly GCF_054325275.1). Taxonomy (NCBI): domain Bacteria; kingdom Bacillati; phylum Actinomycetota; class Actinomycetes; order Micrococcales; family Intrasporangiaceae; genus Oryzihumus; species Oryzihumus sp. The sequence goes on along the minus strand of NZ_JBTCWL010000002.1, from coordinate 64,795 downwards.
ACCCCTGCCGTGTCCACCACCACTGCGCCCTCGCCGGCACCGACGGCGCCACCCTCGCCGGGACCGCCCGCGCAGGCCGCGCCGGAGTACCTGAGCCCGGCGGACCGCTCCGCCCGCGGCAAGGACGCGCGCAAGCGGGTGCCCCTGGAGAGCCACGCCGACCCCGGCACGGGGTCGGGCCGGCTCGACCCGGTGACCCTGCTGGAGGGGCAGGCCAGCAGCCGGGTGCCCGAGCTGGTGCCCGTGCGCTACGGCCGGATGCTGGTCTCGCCGTTCACGTTCTACCGCGGCGCGGCGCTGGTCATGGCGGCCGACCTCGCGAGAACGCCGGCCTCCGGTTTCGACGTCCAGGCCTGCGGCGACGCGCACCTGTCCAACTTCGGCGTCTACGCATCGCCGGAGCGGCGGATGGTCTTCGACGTCAACGACTTCGACGAGACCTATCCCGGCCCGTGGGAGTGGGACGTCAAGCGGCTCGTGGCCAGCCTCGCGGTCGCGGGCCGGGACAACGGCTTCAGCACCAAGAAGCGTCGCAAGGTGTGTGTCGACGCCGCCGAGGCCTACCGCACCGCGATGCGCGAGTTCGCCGGCCAGCCCAACCTGGCGGTCTGGTACGCCAGCCTGGACGTCGACCTGTTCATGACGCAGTACAGCGACCAGATCAGCGCCAAGCAGCTCGCACGGGCCCAGGAGAACGTCGCCAAGGCGCGCACCAAGGACAGCCTGCAGGCGTTCAGCAAGCTGACCACGATGGTCGACGGGCAGCGCCGGATCATCAGTGACCCGCCCGTCCTGGTGCCGATCGAGGAGCTCGTCCCCGGGGAGCCTGCGGACAACCTGTATGCCGCGCTGCGGGTCGTCCTCGCCGGCTACCGCGACAGCCTCCTCCCGGACCGGCGCGTCCTGCTAGACCAGTTCCGCATGGTTCAGGTCGCGCGCAAGGTCGTGGGGGTGGGCAGCGTCGGCACCCGCGCCTGGGTGATCCTCATGCTCGGCCGCGACGACCGCGACCCCCTGTTCCTCCAGGCCAAGGAGGCCCAGCAGTCGGTGCTGGAGCCGTACCTGGACGGGCCGACCTACGGCAACCAGGGCTACCGCGTCGTCGCCGGCCAGCACCTCATGCAGGCCTCGTCTGACATCTTCCTCGGGACCGGGACGGTGGTGGGCATCGACGAGCAGAACCGTGACTTCTACGTGCGCCAGCTGCGTGACGGCAAGGGCTCGGCCGACGTGGAGCGGATGGTCCCCTCCGGGATGCGCGCCTACGCCCAGATGTGCGGCTGGACCCTGGCCCGCGCCCATGCCCGCTCGGGGGACCGGATCGCCATTGCCGCCTACCTCGGCAGCAGCGACCGGTTCGCCCAGGCGGTGGCCGACTACGCCGAGGCGTACGCCGACCAGAACGAGGCCGACTTCCACGCCCTGGAGGAAGCCGAGCGTTCGGGGCGGATCAAGACCCTCCGCGGGATCTGACCCCTTCGGACCATCTGGCCCCCCGGGCGCTGCGACCCGAGGGGTCAGATGACGACCCGGGGGTCAGATGACGTTGAGCTCCCGGGCGCGGCGGATCGCCTCGTTGCGCCGGGCCACCGACAGCTTGCGCAGGATGCTGCGGATGTGTGACTTGACCGTGTTGACCGAGACGAACATGGCCTCGGCCACCTCCTCGGTCGTCAGCAGGTCGGCGAGGTGACGCAGGACCTCGGTCTCCCGCGCGCTCAGCGGCTCGACGATGATCGGCTCCTCGGACGCTCCGCTCGCAAGGCGTCGCCGCTGCGCCGGCACCGGGGCCCGGGCCGGCACCGACCGGGGCGTCCCCGGACCTGCCGCCGCGGGACGGTTCGCCGAGGGCCGGGCCGGGACAGCGCCCTCCGCCAGCCAGCGGGCTGCGTCGGCGACCGTCCCCTGGGCGGCCCACAGCCGGCGCACCTCGGGCGGGGCCTCGCGGAACGGGCGGCGCAGGCCCTCGGAGCGCGCCCGCCGCACCGCGCGCCGGACCGCCGCCACCGCCTGGTCGCGGCTTCCCGCGGCCACGCTGGCCTGCGCCTGCACCAGCCAGGCCTCCACCTGCAGGTCGACGGCCAGCTCGTCGGCCTGCTCGACGGTGGCCGGGTCCGGGCCGGTCACCGACGACCCGTCGCCGACGGCCAGCGCCGCCCTGGCGCGGAGCATCCCGCCACGCACGCCTGCCGATGCCCTCGCGGCCTCCCGTTGCGCGGCCACCGGGTCGGCCGCCGCCAGCAGCGCGCCCACCCGCTCCTGCGCGAGGAGGTCCCCCAGCCAGCCGGTCGGCACATCCTCGAGGTCAGGCAGGTCGGGCACCGCCTCCGGGCGGCGGAGCGCGCGCAGCGCCCGCGACCGCACCACGACGCCAAGCACGTGCAGCACCACGCGTTCGAGCGGCTCGGCCCGGTCCGTGGACGCGGGAAGCAGGGACAGCGCCGCCTCGGCCGCACCGGCTTCGACCTGGACCCACGCGGCCGCCACCGACAGCGCCGCCGGGCCGCCTCCCTCCTCCGTGACGGACTGCTCCTCGAGCAGCGGGTCGGTGGTGTCGACCAGCTCCCGGGCGTGCTTGAGGTGCCCGAGCACGGCCTCGGCGAGGGCACGCCGACCCAGGTTGGCCACGTGGTCGGCCCCCAGACCGCCCTCGACGCACGCGCCGACCGCTCGGCCCAGGGTCGCCGTGGCGGCGGTCAGGTCCCCGCTGTGCAGCTGGGTCAGGCCACGGATGGACAGCAGCCGCGCCCGCAGGTCCGCCGGCATGGGGGCGGGCTCCTCGCCGTCAGCAACCGCGGCCCAGGCCTGCTCCAGCCGGTCGGCCCACGCGCTGGCCCCCTCGGCGTCGGCATGGGAGGCGGCAGCGGCCAGCCGCGTCGTCGCCAGCGCCACCGCGAGGTGGCTGTCCTCGCCGGCCTGCTCGGTGGCTGCGCCGAGCGCGTCGTCGCAGGCCGGCAGGTCGCCCCGGCCGAGCGCCGCGGCGGCACGCACCACGGCGACCTCCGCACCCGGCGCGCCGGCCGGCATACCGGCGACCCGCTGGAGCGGCCATCCGACGGACGGGCGCAGCAGGTCACCCACGAGCCCCTTGCGCACGACGAGGTGGGCGACCTCCTCCCAGCAGCCGGCCGCGGCCAGGTGCGCGAGCGCCTGGTCGACGATGCCCGCGTCGGCGAACCACCGCCCGGCCCGCTCGTGCAGCCCGGGGAGCAGCTCTGGTGACTCGTAGGCCAGCTGGGCGCGCAGCAGCTCCCGGAAGAGCGGGTGCGCGTGGTAGCAGCCGGCCAGGTCCCCCGCGGCCTCGACGAGGATGTTCTGGTGGGACAGGGTCATCAGCGACATCGCCGCCCCGACGTCCCCGGTCAGCACCTCGGCGAGCTCGGCGCACACCGGGTCGATGATGCTCGTGCGCAGCAGGAAGTCACGCAGGTGCGGCGGCTGCCCGGCGAGGATCTCCCCGGTGAGGTACTCCGCCAGGTTGGCGTCCTGGGCGCCGAGAAGCCAGTCGCCGGCCTCCGGGTCGGAGTCGGGGCGGTGCTCGCGGGCGAGCGCTGCGAGCTGCAGGCCCGCGGCCCAGCCCCTGGTGCGGTCGTGCAGGGCCATCACCATCGGCTCGGTCAGGTCGATGCCTGAGCCGGAGAGCAGCTCGCGGGCCTCCTCGCGGGTGAAGGCGAGGTCGGCCATGCGGATCTGGCTCATCATCCCGGTCAGCCGGTAGCGCTGCATCGGCAGCAGTGGGTCGACCCGGCTGAGCAGCACCAGCCGGATGCGCACCGAGGCCAGGCGCAGCAGCAGGTCGAGCTGGTGCGGCACCCGGGCGTCGCTGAGCCGCTCGACCTCGTCCAGGACGAGGACCACCGGCTCGGCGCGGTTGAGCAGGTCGGTGGCCAGCTGGGTGACGAGGGCGTCGTAGTCCTGCGGCAGGCCCGGCAGGCTCGCGGTGTGCGGCAGATCGACACCCGCACGGGAGAGCGCCTCGATGACGAAGAACCAGAACTCCTCCGGGGAACCGGTGGCCTCGCTCAGGGTCAGCCAGACCACGCGCCAGGGGACGCCGGGGTGGTCCAGCCAGCTGGCGGCCAGGGTCGTCTTGCCGGAGCCGGCCGGCGCGCTGACCAGGGTGAGCGGGCTCTCCCGCACCGCCTCGGTCAGCTGGGCCGTCAGCCGTTCGCGCAGCACCGGACGCCGTGGCAACCGGGGCGGGGAGTACATCGTGGTGAGCATGAGGAAGTCGGCAGCAGCAGGGACCCGGACGGGCACCCCGGCACCGGGCGGCCGGGGGCGGGCCAGCGTGGTGTTGGACGGGTCCGGCACGAGCTATCGCCTCCAAAGGGCCCCCGAAATCATCCGTGCACGACGATCACAGCCTCAGGCCGGAGGTCCACCGTGGGATAGGGGCCAAGGTCCGCAAGGAGGCGGGCCGGCCGTGCTGGATGGAGGCCTGCGATGGTCCTGTCGTATGACGTCACCGTGCTGGGGCCGCTGCCCGAGCAGGTGGAGCTGGTGCTGGGGCAGTCCGTCGTCGGGGAGGTCGGTGCCACGACGGTGCTGGGCACGCGCGGGACCGACGCCACCGCGTTGCCCCGGGCGATCGGGCGGGCGTCGCGGTTCGGCCTGGAGCTGGCCGGCCTGCACCGGGACGACCGGCGCGGCGAGCTGGAGGTCAGCGGACCACTCGGCCCCGTGCTCCAGGCCGCTTTCGCCGACCTCACGGTGGCCGTCGCGCGGCGCAGCAGCGTGCTCTGCCTGCGCCTGCCCGGGCGGACGCTGGCCTCGGCGCTTCGGCTGCTGACCGAGCAGGGCGTGGACCTGCTCAGCGTCCGCGTCGCCCCCTGCTGCGGACCGGCCTGACCGCGACGCCCCCGGCCCGCGTCGGGCACCACGGCGGGCTGGGGCCCGCGCCGTCAGGACGGGCCCGGGGCGTCAGGACGGGCCCGGGGCGTCAGGCCAGGTCCGGGGCGTCAGGCCGGGCTCGGTGGCGGCCCGGCGTGGGCGCCGGGCGGCGCGGCCGGGCCCGGTGGGCGGCCGAGGAACTCGATGACGGCCAGGACGAGCAGCACGAGCACGGCCAGGAGCACGACCACCCCGGCGGTCGGCTGGGTCCAGAAGATGAGCGCCACCGCACCGGCCGCCACCGTGGCCACACGCAGCCATCGCTTGTGGTCCCAGACCCACGGGCCGAACCGTCCGGTGCGCAGGCCCGCGGACTCGGCACCGCCGCGCAGCCACCCGATGCCGCGCACCAGGGCCCGCCGGGTGGACACCGCGGTCACCGACCCGCCGCTCATGAACGCCGCCAGGGCGACCACCAGGCCGGCCACGAGCACCGCGCGCAGCGAGGTGCGCAGGAACCGCACGACGGTGTCGAAGATCGCCGCGGCCGCGTCGTGGGGCAGCGTGCTGGGCACCGCGTCGAGGTAGAGCGGGCGGACGATGGCCAGCCCCAGCCCGAGCAGGAGCATCCCGCCGGCCACGCCCAGACCGGAGGCCAGAGTGGCGCGCCGGTGGTTGCCGGCGACGTAGATGCCGATCGCCAGTAGCACCAGCGCCAGGATGGGAAGCCACACGCCCAGCGTGTTGAGCAGGCTGTAGATCCCCTGCGCCTTGGTGACGCCCTGGGACTGGAACACGGTGAATGAGGCGTTGACGGCCGGGATGTTGCTGGCCACGGTGAAGCCCTGCGCGACGAGCCGGTTCTTCACCTCGTTGACGAACGGCCCGAGGTTGACCGTGACCTGCCCGTTCTTGGAGCTCACCGCCCCGCCCTGCTTGCCGGACAGGACGTTGACCATCTGCTCGTGGGCGACCCGGTTGGCCTGCGTCCACGCCTGGGCGAAGGCGGGGCTGGCCACGACCTTGGCCACCTGGTCGTGCACGAACCCCTGCACGCCGTTGTTGATCGGCCCCTCCAGGGCGTGCAGCCGGGTGGTCAGCTCCGGGGGGACCCCTCGGGCCTGCAGGGCGTCGAGCAGCTGCGAGGTCAGCGAGGGCACGTCGACGTGAGTGAACACCTGCCTGGTCACGGCGTCGGTCACCGCGGCCTGCACGTCGGGGTCGTGAGCCAGCGGGGCCACCGTCTCGACGTACCGGCTGGTGTCGGAGACCTCCCGGTTGGCCCAGACGGCCAGCACCGACAGGGGCGCCAGCAGCGAGCCGACCACGATGAGCAGCCCGGCGACGAAGGCGCGCCACCGTCCCGGCCGAGAAGCCCGGGTGGTGTCCGCGGGCGGCGTGGCCCGGGCCGCAGCCAGTTCCCGCTCCAGCGACGCGATGCGCGCGTTGAGCTGCGCGACGTCCTGCTCCTGCGGCGGCCGAGCCGCCGGTGCACTGGGTTCGGACACGCGGTTCCCTCCGTCGTTGCAGGCCCTGCCCTCTCGCCGAGCGTCGCCCTCCAGCGGCCGGTCCCGCCTCCCTCAGTGCGGATGACTCGGTCCCGATGACTCGGTGCCGATGGCTCAGTGCGGGTGACTCGGTGCGGGTGACCCGGCCGGGGTCGCGGCGGCGGGGACCTCCGCGTCGTCCAGGCCGCGCCGGTGACCGAGGTCACGCAGCCAGCGGACCAGCTGGTAGTGGACCGCGTCGGCGCCGCGCAGCGGGGCGTCCTGCAGCGGCCAGGTGGCCGGGTGCAGCAGCACCGCCTGCGTCTGCCATCCGCCGAGGCCGCCGTGGTTGCCGACCAGCTCCTCGAACGCGGCCACCTCGCCCGTGCCCGGGTCCATCGCGCTGTTGAGCACCAGGTCCCCGACGTGCTCGAGCCGGGCGTGCCGCAGCACCTCGCGCGGCGCCGCCTCCCCGAACGGGGCCAGCGGGTCGCGCCCCTCCACCCGGTCCTCCTCCAGGTATCGCGTGCCGTCGGGTCCCAGCGCGACCAGCCCGTGCGCCCGGGTCTGCACGACCACGTAGCCGATCCCGGGGTGGGCGACCAGGGCCGGCAGCAGCCCGGGCCACGCGGCCTCGACCTCCTCGCGGGTCATCCGCCCGGGGTGACCCGGGAACCACACCATCGACAGGTTGCCCGAGGCGATGACCACGACGTCGGCCGGCGCGGCCGGCGCCGCGGCGCCCGACCCGTCGTGGCCGCCGGCCTCGAGGTGCACCTCGTCGTCGACGGACCGGTGCCGGAGGACCCGGCGCACGGCGTGGCCGGTGGCACCACCCTGGCTGCCCACCTGGGACAGGAAGGTGTTCGCCGGCCCGGCGGTTTCCTCCACCCCGGTGGCGGCCGTGACGGTCGGGCCGCCGCTGCCGCCGGAGGTGCCCATCAGGGACCGGACCAGCTCCTCCAGGGTCTGCCCGTACCGCTGGCGGAAGGTGGCGCCCTGGCTCTGCCCGTGGTCGGAGAGCACGACGAAGGCGTAGGGACGCGGCGCGTGCTCGACCGCGGACTCCAGCACACCGAGGAGCTGGTCGAGCCCGGCGAGGGAGGCCAGCGACTCCGGCCGGGTGGGCCCCGCGTGGTGGGCGATCTCGTCGTAGTCGGTGAAGTCGGTGTAGATCGCCGGTGTGCCCGCCAGCATCTGCTCCACGATCAGCCCGGCGTTGAGGTCGCGCAGCAGCACGTTGGTCACGGCCCGCAGCAGCACGTAGGAGCCGTGCCGGTCGATCCGCGGCTCCACCCCGCGCTGCCGCTGGCGCTGCGCCTGGAACTTCTCCTTGACCATCTCCGCGACGGAGAGCACGAGGGACCGGCACAGCCCGTAGGGGTTGATGAAGAAGGCCGCGTAGCCCCGGGAGGGACCGCGCCGCCGGGCTGCCCGGCGGGTGTCCTGCCCGCCCACCGCGCTCATCGTCAGCAGGGCGGTCGGCGCGTCACCGGTGAAGATGTTGGAGATGCTGGTGCCGCCGTCGGCCAGCAGCCCCCGGCCGTCGGTGAGCCGCTGCTGGATCACGTGGGCGTCCTTGGGCTTGCTGGCCACCATCAGCGCGCCGTGCTCCTTCTCGTACCACCGGAACGCCGGGACCTGCGCGCTGGCGCCGTGCAGCAGCCCGGCCTGGCTGGCCGGCGTGGTGGACGGCAGCTGGGCCTGCCACTCGGTCAGCGTGTGCGTGCCGGTGCGCACCCACCGGGTCATCGTCGGCAGGTCCCCGCTGCGGATCCCCCACTGCAGCAACGGCGCCGACAGCCCGTCGAGCTGGATGAACACCACGCCGGGCACCGAGGTGGCGGTCACCGACCCGGCGGCCCGCCGGGACTGGCCGAGCAGGTGCGACAGGAAGGCGGTGTCGTCTCCGGCCGATCCGACCCAGCTGACCGTCGTGGTGAGCAACGCGAACAGCCAGGAGCCCCAGAACGCCGGCCAGAAGCCCGACACGGTGATGCCCGGGCTGAGCACCAGCGCCAGGGCGAACAGCCCCACCTCGGCGAACAGCCCCGCCAGCAGCACCCCCACCCAGCCGAGCAGGAGCGCGAACGAGGTCACCACCGGCCGCAGCAGCGCGGTCAGCACGCCGAGCAGGGCGGCGGCCACGAGCACGTCCCACCGCGTCGAGGCGTTCAGGCCCGGCACCACCCAGATGGTCAGGGACAGGACCACCCAGGCCATCACCAGGCCCACGAGCATGCGGCGGACCTCGGTCCAGGAAGTCAGCCGCCGTCCCCTCAGCAGCCGCCAGCCGACCCGTGCGCGGGAGCTCGCACCCCCGGTGCTGGCCTGGTTCTCGTCCATGCCGGGGCCCTGCCTTCCGGTGCGGCGGTGCAGCGGCTCCAGCATCGGCCCGCGCCGGGCCCGGCTGCCTCATCCTGCGGGGACACCTGTGCGCGGGTCCGGCTCATCCGCGTGGGAGGTCGTCACCGGGCCGGCCACCGACCGAGACTTCCGGGGACGGTCGAGCGCCAGGGAGGACGGCATGAACCCACGGACTTACGAGGTCCGGGTCAGCGGGCTGGTACCGCCGGAGCTCGTCGAGGGCCTCGACGTGGCCGAGGTGACCGAGGAGCCGGTCCGCACGGTGATCCGCACCGCCCCCTCCGACCAGGCCGCCCTGCTGGGCCTGCTGGAGCGCCTGCGCGCCCTCGGGGTCGAGCTGCTCGAGGTGCGCCAGCTGCTGGAGGACTCCCCCTCCCCCACCCCCTGACCCACGACGGCGCAGGTATGCCGCGCCGCCGGGTGGCGACGCGGCATACCTGTTGTGCCTCAAGGGGACCCGACCGGGGTCAGGACTCCTTGAGCTCCCCGCCGTGCACAGCCAGGGCATAGATCACCAGGACGTCCAGGGCGATGATCGTGATCGACCACAGCGGGTAGGCCGCGATGTAGGCGAGGTTCACGATCGCGCTGAGGCCGGCCAGGGCCATGCCGATGATGCGGGCCCACATCTTGCCGGCGAGCACCGCGAAGCCGGCGGCGATCAACACGACGCCGATGATGAGGTGCACCCAGCCCCACGCGGCGATGTTGACGTGGACGAGGAGGCCCTTGCTCGAGACCAGCAGGTAGTTCTGGTTGAACAGGGCGGTCAGCGCCTCGATGACCTGGAACGCCCCGACCATCATCATCATGATGCCGGCGAAGTACGCCCAGCCGACCCAGGCGGTCTGCGGATGTTCGGAGATGGGGCCTGCCGAGGACGCGTGCTGAGGCATCCCCGCCTCCATGCTCCTCGCAGACGAGAAGTTCGACATGTCGCTCATCGCGATCCTCCGGTTGTTGCGGCTCACCGGGTCCCGGGACGGGTCCTCCGTGTGCACCTCCACGCTTGCCCCGGCACCCGGACCGCCACATCATGCGGCGCGGATGATCGGACCGGGGCGCGTCGGGCAGGTCAGAACCGGGCCTCGGCGCCGTGGACCGAGACGGCGTAGATGACGATGACGTCGAGGGTGATGACGGTCAGCGCCCACCACGGGTTGGCCGCGATGAATGCCAGGTTGGCCACCGCGCTGAGGAACGCCACCACGATCGCCACGGCACGCGCCCAGGTCTGCCCCGCGAGCAGTCCGTAGCCGGCGGCGATGAGCAGCAGCCCGAAGGCGAGCTGGATGATGCCCCAGCCGGTGTAGTTGATGTGCAGCGCGAGCGCCGAGCTCGCGACGGAGTAGTAGGCCTTGTTGAAGAAGGCGACCATCGCCATCATCACCTCGATCGCGCCGAGCGTGATCATCGTGAAGCTGGCGAACACCACCCAGCCGACCCACCTGGTGGGGGTCCGGGTGACGCCGGGATGCGCGTGGGCCATCTCCTGCTCCTTCCAGTGCCGGGCGGCACGCGCCGCGCGGGACGGACAGGCCGTCACCTCCACGCTGGCGTACCGGAGCCCGGGGCAGATCACTCGCCGGGGATGACGCGGCTCCCGGGCCGGGGACGGTGCCATGGACCCCGAGGGGCGAGACCGTCTCGTCGCCGCAGTCAAGGGAGCAACATGAGCACGCTGATCGCCATCGGGTACCCCGACGAGACGACCGCAACGGCCGCGGGCGACAAGGCCGAGGAGCTGGCCAAGGAGCTGATCATCCAGCCGGACGCCATCGCCGTGATCCGTCGGGACAAGCAGGGCAAGTACCACGTCACCACCAACCACAACCCCGTCGCGGGCGGGACGACGTGGGGCATGTTCTGGGGCCTGCTGTTCGGGATGCTGTTCTTCGTCCCGTTCCTCGGCATGGCCCTCGGTGCGGGCCTCGGCGCCCTCATGGGCAAGGTCGAAAAGGTCGGCATCGACAAGGAGTTCGAGAAGCAGGTCAAGGACATGGTGCAGCCGGGGACGTCAGCGCTGTTCCTGGTGATCGAGCACGCGACGCCGGACAAGGCTGTCGAGGCCATGGCGCCGTTCGGCGGCAAGGTCCTGAAGTCCTCGCTGTCCAAGGACGCCGAGAAGGAGCTGCAGGAGGCCCTGCACGGCCAGGGCGCGGCCGCAGCGTCGGCCGCGACGCCGCAGACGACTGCCAGCGCCTGACCTCAACCCCACCCCGGTGGCCGCGGCAGCAGTGCCGCGGCCACCGTTGGGTGTCCGGGTGGGGGGTGCCTCCTCACCTCAACCCGTGTCGCGCGCCTCCCCCCGGGAGGCTCACGCGTGGCCGGACACGTCCGGGTGTTCCTCGCCGCCGCTGGATCCTGTGGAGCCGCCTTCGGTGGAACCGCCTGCGCTGAGGCCGGAGCCACCAAGGGGCACCTGGTCCGTCCCCTCGAAGGGCTGCGCATCGCGCCCCTGGCGTCGGAGCCCCTCCTGGATCGCGCCGAGCAGCACCCGGGCGATGACACCGACGAAGACGAGGTCGCCGACCATCTGCAGGGTCGTCACGACCCGTGCCGTCTCGCTCACCGGGGTGATGTCGCCGAAGCCCACGGTGGCAAACACCGTCACCACGTAGTACATGGCGTCCATCCGCGACATGTCCTGCGAGTAGCTGCCGGGATGGGCGGCCTCGATCAGGAAGTGGACCGCTGCGCAGATGACGAGGAAGAGCGGCAGCGTGGTGCACACCGCCTCGATTGCCCGGAGCCGCGGGTAGGGCGAGCGCATGATGCTGCGCACCTGCCAGACCAGGAGTACGCCCACCAGCACGAGCCCGCCAAGCAGCCAGAGCGAGATGACGACCTCGCCGCGGGAGAGCGGTGCGGCGAAGTAGAGCCCGAGCACGGCCAACGTCGACGCGGTCGAGCGCACGATGGTGCCGACCACGGGGTGGCGCCGTCGGGGCCCAGCCACTCGGCCGTCAGCCCAACCGCTGGGACGTCGCCCGAGACGGGGCGGGCGTGCTCGGTGGCGGACTGCCCAAGGACGAGCCTGACGTCTCCAGCGCCCCGACCAGGGTGGCGTGCTGCTCCCCGCTGAGGTGACCCTCGGCATACAGCCGCTCGACGCGTTCGCGCAGGGCGGCGACCTCGTCCGGGGTGGCCGCGGTTGCGCCGGCCAGGGTGCGCACCGTGCGGCGCACCTCGAAGGCGAGGACGCACTGCAGCACCCCGGTGAGGACCGCCCAGAGCCCCAGCACCACGACCACGAGGCTGAGCGTCACCTCCGGGCGTCGCACCACCCACAGGCCGAGCAGGAGCTCGACCGCGCCCAACGCGGCCGCCAGGCCCCACGCCGGCAACGCGTGCCGCCGGGCGACCGAGGTCACCAGGTGGAAGCCGCCGGCGAGGACCAGCCAGATGCCGGCGAACTCGGCCAGGACGAGGAAGGTCGGGGCCGGCCAGGCGAGCAGCACGACTCCGGCGAGCACCTCGAGGATGCCGGCCAGGACCTGCTCGCCGCGACTCTCCCGGGCGAAGACGGGGCTGAACACCAGCGCCACGCCGTGGATGAGGAACAGCAGCCCGACCACCACGACCAGGCCCTTGACCGCCCAGTCGGTGACGAGGATGAGCAGGCCGACGAGGACGCTGACCAGCCCGGACAGCAGCGGCACCCACCACAGCAGGCTGACCTGGCGCGCCGCCTGGGGCAGCACCGAGCCCTCCCGCGGCACGCCGGCCTGCGCCGCGCCGGCCTGCGTCATCTCCTCACCTCCCCGGGGTCCGGCTCAGGTGCCCACGGCGACCGGGGCCGGGGCCTGGGCAGCGGCCCGCTCCAGCGCCTCGTCGAGGGTGATCGCCGCGTCGATGAGGGACAGGTGGGTGAACGCCTGCGGGAAGTTGCCCAGCTGCTCACCGGACAGCCCGATCTCCTCGGCGTACAGGCCGACGTGGTTGGCGTAGGTGAGCATCTTCTCGAACACCAGCCGCGCCTCCTCGACCCGGCCGGACCGGGCCAGGGCGTCGGCGTAGTTGAACGTGCACAGCGAGAAGGTGCCCTCGGACCCGCGCAGGCCGTCCGGGGAGGCGCTGGGGTCGTAGCGGTAGACGAGGCTGTCGGTGACCAGCTCGTCCCTCATCGCATCGAGGGTCGAGAGCCACATCGGGTCCTTCGGCGCCACGAAGCCCTCACGTGACATCCGCAGCAGCGAGGAGTCCAGGACGCGGTCCTCGTAGTGCTGCACGAAGGCCTGCCGCTCGGGGTTCCACCCGCGCTCCATCACCTGGGCGTAGATCGCGTCCCGCGCCTCTCGCCAGCGCTCCACCGGAGCGGGTCGCCCGTGCCGGGAGGCCAGGCGCAGCCCGCGGTCGAAGGCCACCCAGCTCATCAGCCGGCCGTAGGTGAAGTCCTTGCGCCCACCTCGGGTCTCCCAGATGCCCTCCTCGGGCTGGTCCCAGTTGTCGCACAGCCAGTTGAGCATCTCGCTGACGGCCAGCCAGCCGGCGTGCCCGGCCTGCAGACCCCGCTCGTCGCCCAGGGAGATGCTGTCCATGGCCTCGCCGTAGATGTCCAGCTGGAGCTGGCCCGCGGCATCGTTGCCCACCCGCGCGGGGAAGGACCCCCGGTAGCCCGACCAGTGCTCCAGCACGTCCTCCTTGAGGTCCGAGGAACCGTCCACGCGGTACATGATGTTGAGAGGTCCGGTGTCGCTGCCCACGTGCTCCCTCACGCGGTCCGCCAGCCACCGCCCCAGGCCAGTTGCCTCGTCGGTGTAGCCCAGGCGCAGGAGGGAGAACACCGAGAACGACGCGTCGCGCACCCACGTGTAGCGGTAGTCCCAGTTGCGCTCGCCGCCGACCTGCTCGGGCAGCCCCATGGTGGGGGCGGCGACGAGGCCACCCGTGGGCGCGTAGGTCATCAGCTTCAGCGTGACGGCCGAGCGGATGACCTCCTCGCGCCAGCGCCCGGTGTAGGTCGAGCGCGCCACCCACGACTTCCAGTACGCGACGGTGTCGTCGAAGAGCCTCCTGATCTCGTGGACCGGGATCTGCTGGGCCGGCCCATGGGCACCTGTCTCCAGCACGACACCGCGGGTCTGCCCGGCCTGGAGCGCCACCTTCATCGTCAGGTCGCCCTCGTGCTCGCTCACATGGCCGAGGCGCTCGTCCTCGGGCTCGCGCACGACATGGACCGCCACGTTCGCGCCGTGGCTGCGGAACACGGCGCCGTTCTCCGACAGCTCGACGGTGTGGGAGGCGCGCCCGTAGTCGAACCGTGGTGACAGCTCGATCTCGAACGACATGTGCCCCCGGACGCAGCGGATCATGCGCACGAGCCGGTGCCGGTCGGTGGCGACAGGCCCGCTGATCGGCATGAAGTCGGCGACCTCACCCAAGCCCTCTTCGCTGAGGAAACGGGTGACCAGGACGGCCGTGTCGGGGAAGTACATCTGCTTGGTCTCGTACCCGGTCCCTGCAGGGCGGATCCGGAAGCGGCCCCCCTTCTCGGCGTCGAGCAGCGCTCCGAAGATGCTGGGCGAGTCAAAGCGTGGCGCGCAGAACCAGTCCACCGACCCGTCGGTGGCGACCAGCGCACTGGTCTGCAGGTCACCGATCAGGCCGTGGTCGGCGATGCGGGGGTAGTCCGGCTGCTCGGGCATGACGGTCTCGATTCCTCTTCGGGGATGCCTCGGGTCCCCGCCATCATGTGAGCCGTGCACCGACGCGGGCCTCACCCGTCCCGGATGAACCCCCACCCGGGTCGGGGCGCCTACGGTGCCCGGAGGCGGGCGCTCGGCGGCGGGAGGCACCATGGCGGGCACGGAGGCGCACCACCCCGTGGAGACCACGAACGGCACGGGGGTGCGCTTCCTCGGGCACGCCACGTTCGAGCTCGACCTGGGTGGCGCCACCGTGCTCACCGACCCGCTGCTGCGCCAGCGGGTGACGTTCCTGCGCCGGCTCGCACCCCCGCCCCTGCCGCCTTCACGCACGCCCACCGCCGTGGTGGTCTCGCACCTGCACCACGACCACTGCGACCTGAGGTCCCTGGCGCTGCTGGGTCCGTCGACCCCGGTCGTGGTGCCCGCGGGTGGCGCGGACCTGCTGAGGCGACACGGGTTCGACGCCGTGGTGCCGCTGGCGGCCGGGCAGTCCTGGCGGGCCGGCGAGCTCACCGTGACGGCCACACCGGCACGGCACAGCGGCCGCCGGGAGCCGTGGGGGCCGAGCGCCGGTGCGGTCGGCTACCTGCTGGAGACGCCCGGGCGTCGGGTCTACTTCGCTGGCGACACCGACCTGTTCGCCCAGATGGAGGGCCTGGGCGCGCCCCTGGACCTCGCGCTGGTCCCGGTCGGCGGCTGGGGTCCCCGGCTCGGGCCCGGCCACCTGGACCCGGTGCGCGCGGCGGAGGCGGTGGCGCGGCTGCGCCCCCGCGTCGTGGTGCCGATGCACTACGGCAGCTTCGGGCCGCTCGGCTACCGCCCGTCCGCCGCCACGCGGCGGGCGCCCGCACAGGAGTTCGCCCGGGAGGTGCACCGCCGCTCCCCTGCGACCCACGTGCGCGTGCTGGCCCCCGGGTCCGGACGCACCTGGGTGGCCTGACTCAGCGGCGGCCGGGCCCCTGGGCAGTCCAGTCGTAGACCACCGACGTGCGCAGCAGCAGGTCCTGCACCGAGCGGTTCTGGCGACTCACCGCCACCCAGAAGAGCAGGATGGGGAACAGCACGCACAGCACCGCCCGCACCAGGGCCAGGCCGGCACCGGGCAGCTGACCGTGCCGGTTGACGACCCGCAGCCCCAGCAACCGGTCCCCCACGGTCTGCCCGGAGGTCATCCACGCGAACGCCAGGTATGCCGTGAGCAGGCAGAGCAGGGCCGTCAGCAACCAGCCCTGGCCAGGGTCGGGGAAGTGAAAAGCCCTGGGACGCAACAGGAACAGCACGGCCGCCCACGCGGCATACAGGCCCACGACGCCAACGCAGGCGACGAGCAGGTCGACGACCGCGGCGGTGCACCGGGTCACCACCCCGGCGCGGCGGCCCTGCGCGGCGCGGGCCGGTGCGGGGACGAGGATCCGCGCGGCGGCGGAACGGTCGGGCACCTCGGGGCTCCTCATCGGGCGCCCTGGTCAGCCCGCGTTCTCCTGGCCGCCCGGCGGCCCGGTCGGTGCCGGGCCAGGCGGCTCCTCGGGGACGGTGGGCTCCTGCGCAGGGGCCCCGGGTTCACGGCCCTGGCGACGCAGCATCTTGTCGATGGTGTTGGCGACCCGCTCGTCGGCACCGATGCCGTGCCAGCGCACCTCGCGCAGGGCCTCGGAGCCCATCGACCCCGAGGAGCTCTGGATGATCGCCGGCAGGTCCAGCCCCTCGGCGACCACCTCGGCGAGCGCGACGAGGTCCAGCCGCGACACGACCGCGTCGAGGTCCAGCCGGGAGGCGATGTCGTCGATGTCCACCTTGTCGACGATCGGGCCCAGGTCCAGCTTCGCCGCGATGGCGTTGACGTCGACCCGGTCCAGGATCGGCCCCAGGTCCAGCCGGGAGGCGATCTCGTCGATGTCCACCCGGTCGAGGATCGCGTCCATGTCCACCCGGGCCACGGCCGCGTCGAGGTCGACCGTGGCCACCAGGGCGTCGAGGTCGACGTGGTCCTTGACCAGGTCGGTGACGTCCACGTAGCCCATCGCCTGGTCGACCAGGCGCGGGGCGACCCGGCGGCCGAGGGCGTCCAGCCTCAGGGCGGTGGCCTCCCGCTCGGCCCGCCCCCTCTCGGCCAGATCCCGCAGCCACCGGGCCGGCCGCTCCCGCACCGCCGCGGGCGGCGCGAGCATCGCGGCGACCGGACGCACCGCCAGGCCGACTGCCGTGGTGACGCGCCGGGACCCGTCCATCGCCGCCGCGCCCAGCCCCACCGCGACGTCGGTCACCCGCGGCGACGGGTCGGCCGCCGCCCGGTGCTCCTGCTCGGCCACGGCCCGTAGTACGCCCACCACCACGCTGTTGAGCAGCCGCGCGCGTGCCCGCGCCCGCTCCGTCCCCGACTCGTTCTCGTCCATACGCGCCACGTCCTCGGTAGGTCTGCCGCCACGGTAGGTCGGCGCCCCCGCCGGCACCTCATCCCCGCAGCGTGATCCGGGGTGAGGCCCGCGCTGCCTAGCGTGGGGGTCGGGCGAGCGAGGAGGGCGGCATGCGGCGGCACGTGGTGGTCATCGGCGCGGGCGCGGCCGGGACGATGGTCGCCCACCGGCTGCGCCGCCGGCTCGACCCCGCCACCTGGGCGGTCACGGTCATCGACCGGGACGACCAGCACGCCTACCGTCCCGGCTTCGCGCTGGTGGCGTTCGGGACGTGGCCCCCGTCGGCGGTCGTCCGCTCCCGGCACGCGTTCCTGCCCGACGGGGTGGACCTGGTCCTCGACGAGGCCCGCCAGGTGGACGCCGACGCCTCGGTGGTGCTGCTCGCCGACGGGCGCCGGATCGCCTACGACCACCTCGTCATCGCCACCGGGGCAGTCCCCCGCCCGGACCTGGTCCCGGGGATGGCCGGGCCGCACTGGCACCGCAGCGTCGTCGACGTCAGCAGCCTCGAGGGAGCCACCGCACTGCACGAGGTGCTGCCGACGCTGCGTCAGGGCCGCCTGGTCGTGCACCTCGCCGAGCTGCCGGTCACCTCACCGTCCACGGCGTTGGAGCTCACCCTGCTCGCGGACGCGTGGCTGCGCCGGCGGGGGCTGCGCGACGGGGTGGAGCTGGTCCACGCCAGCCCGCTGCCCGAGCCCTCCGCCGGGGCGGACGGCCTGCTGGCCCGGCACGGCGTGGTCGTCGAGTCCGGCTTCCGGGTGGAGCGGCTCGACGGTGACCGTCAGCTGCTGGTCGGGCACGACGGGCGGGAGCTGCCCTTCGACCTGCTGGTGACCGTGCCCCCGCACCGGGGCGCCGGCGCGGTGACCCGCTCCGGGCTCGGGGACGAGCTCGGCTACGTGCCCGTCGACCGGCACACGCTGCAGTCCCGGGCGTTCGCCAACGTCTACGCCGTCGGGGACGCCACGGACCTGCCGACGGCACGGACCACCCGCACAGCCTGGCTCACCGCGCGGGTGGTGGGGCGCACGCTGCCCGACCACGCCACCGGCCACGCACCGTCGGCGTCCCTCGACCGGCGCTCACGCTCGCGGCCGCTCGGGCCGGCTGACGACGGCCTGACCGCCGTGATGGACCGCCTTGCCGGTGCCCGGAGCGGCACGCTGGGCCGGGCCGCCGCCCGCTGGCTCTACTGGCATGTCGCGCTCCCGGGGCGCCCGCTGCCGCTGCCGCTCCACTCCGCCTCGGTGCCGACCGGGCTGCGCCGCCACGCCCCCGCCTGAGGGCGCCCGCTCACCAGTAGCCCGGTCGGCGGTGCAGGTTCTCGACCAGCCAGGCCTCGAGCTGGGCCAGGGCATCGAGCAGGGTCGACACGGGGTACGTCGCGACCGGGAAGAGCTCGACGAGGTTCTCGATCTCGGCGGTCGAGCCGTGCACCGTGATCGCGCAGGCCCGCCCGACGACGTGCGGGCCGCTGCTGCGCTGGGCACCCCCGGCGACGGCGGCGGCCAGCTGGCGGCGCAGCTCCCGGGCGCGGTCGGGGTCCGGGCCGACGTCCCAGCCGACGAAGCTGATGATGACCTCGTCACGGGGGGTCGCGTCGACCAGGAGCGAGCCCTGGGCACTCCACGCGAAGTCCAGCTGCACCAGCCGTGTCCTCCTCGGGCGTCCGCGCGGCCGGCCGACCGCGTGCGGCCAACGGTAGCCACCCGCCGTGGCCGACCCGAACCCGCCCGGCGCAGCGCCCCCACCCCCGGCCGTCGGCGGGTTCCCGGCGGGACGACGCTGCGGCACCATGCGGAGACACCGACCAGGAGGAGCAGCCATGCCGCAGTACAAGGTCGTCGAGCTCCGCGAGGGGCTCATGGGCAGCAAGATGTCGGGGGCCAAGCTGGAGAAGGTGCTCAATGAGCACGGCGCGCAGGGGTGGACGCTGCGCGACATCACCGCGGTGGAGGTCAAGGGACGGGTGGGCCCCGGTGGCGTGGAGGGCGTCCTGGTGACCTTCGAGCGCCCCTGACCGGCCCGGTATACCGAGCCCGCGCCTCCCGCCTCCAGGCCTGGCCGCCTCCGGGTCGCCTGCCGCTGCGGGCCCCCCTCCGGCGTCACCCCGGCTCGCCCCGGCCGCTCCACCAGAGAGCGTGCCCGGGACCGTCCGCGAGGACGACGGCGGCCTCACCCGGCGCCCCTACGGTGCGTCCATGAGAGCCATGCCCCTCCTCGCCTCGCTCGCCCTGACCGGGGCCACCGCCGCGCTTGCCGGCCCGGCCGAGGCCGCCGGGGGATACAAGGTCAAGGTGACCTGCACCGTGCCCGCGAACCAGCCCGAACGGCAGCTGGCCCCCAACTCCTGCTTCAACTACCTGCCCGACGGCACGCAGACGTTCACCGCGAAGGTGACCAACAGCAGCGGCAAGGCCGTCGCCGGGGCCGTAGTGCAGTGGAACGACAACGCCAGCAACGCCGCGTTCCGGTCCGGGAACAACCCCTGCGTCACCGCCAGGAACGGCACCTGCTCCGACGAGATCGTGGTCACCCGGCCCAAGGCCAGCCAGAAGATCACCGTCACCGCGACCTCGAACGGCGCCTCGGGCACCGGCTACCTCGGCTTCCACTCCAGCGGGCGCTGACCCGGGCTCGCGCCGGGGGCTGACCTGGCCGACCCGCGAGCGCCGGCTACTCGGGCTCGCCGTGCAGCTCTGCGTCGCTCGGCTCGGCCTGGCCGGGGGTGCGCGCCAGCTCCTGGACGCGGAAGCGCCGTCCGGTGACGCTGTCGGCGTCGATCCGCACGAACCGCGGCTTGGGCAGGCTGTGCCACGGGAACAGCGGCAGCTCCACCGCCTCGAGCACCTCGTAGAGCCGGGTCACCTCGATCGCACGACCCTTGACCACGACACTCCACGCGTTGCCGGTCACCGGGTCGTAGCCGTCGACCTCGAAGGCCACGACGCGCCCGACCGCGGCCGCCAGCTTGGTCCCCGCCGCCGTGCGGAACACCAGGCTGCCGCGGTCGACGATGTGGTTCACCGGGAAGATCTCGGGGTGTTCGTCGACGATGACGGCCATCCGGCCCACAACCGCCTCGCGCAACAGGACCCAACACTCCGAGGAGCTGAGCTCCACGGCGGGCACCGCGTCACCTGTTCCCATGTCCTCATCGTCGGCTCGTCGTGGCCGGCTCGCTCAGTGCCGAAGGTCCTCGCGCCCCGGGACCTCCGGGCTGGGTGATCGCCCCGCGGTGGCTGAACCTGGCCGCCCGCCGGTGCAGCTGGTGGGTGACGTCGCGGGCACGGGGCACGGCCGGCGGGGGCCGGTGGTCGGCGTAGAACACCCGCTTGCCGCCCTCGATGAGCGCCAGGTAGGCGAGGACCATGACGGCCACGACGGCCAGGAACTCGGGCGGGGGCACCGTGAACCCCAGCAGGTGCGACACGGGGCTCACCGTGATGAGCACCCCGACCACGACCACGCTGAGGGCGGCCACCATCAGCGGCCAGCTGGGACGGCTTCGCCAGAACGGGATCCGCCGGGTGCGGATGGCGAAGATGACCAGCGTCTGCGTGGCCAGCGACTCGATGAACCAGCCGGTCCGGAACAGCGCGGGCCCGGCGTGGAAGGCCCCGAGCAGCACCGCGAAGGTCATGAAGTCGAACAGCGAGCTGAGCGGCCCGAAGAAGACCATGAACCGCCGGATGAACGCCACGTCCCAGTGCGACGGCGCGAGCACCCGCTCGGGGTCGACCCGGTCGGTGGGAATGGCCAGCTGGCTGGAGTCGTAGAGCAGGTTGTTGAGCAGGATCTGCGAGGGCAGCATCGGCAGGAACGGCAGCACCGCCGAGGCGGCCGCGGCGCTGAACATGTTGCCGAAGTTGCTCGAGGTGCCCATCAGGACGTACTTGATGGTGTTGGCGAAGATCCGGCGCCCGCCGACGACGCCGTCGGCGATGACCCCGAGGTCCTTCTCCAGCAGGATGATGTCGGCTGCCTCACGGGCCACGTCGGTCGCCCCGTCCACGGACAGCCCGACGTCGGCGCTGTGGAGGGCGAGCGCGTCGTTGACCCCGTCGCCGAGGAACCCCACGACGCGGCCGTCCTGGCGCAGCAACCGGATCAGCCGCGCCTTGTCCTCCGGGGAGACCCGCGCATACACGTCCACCGTGCGCACCCGCTCGATGAGCGTCGCGTCGTCCATCACCGCCATCTGCGCCCCGGTGAGCGTGCCGCTGGCGTCCACCCCCACCTGGGAGCACACGGTGGCGGCGACGACCGCGTTGTCACCGGTGGCCACCTTGACCCTGACGCCGAGGTCGGCGAGGCGCTCCAGCGTCTCGTGCGCACTGGCCTTGGGCTGGTCCAGCAGGACGAGGAAGCCGCGCAGCTCCAGCCCCGCCTCGTCCGCCGCCGTGAGCGCGACTCCCTCACCCGCCGCACGGGTCGCCACCGCGATCACCCGGTATGCCGCGGCGAACCGGGCCTGCAGCGTCACCTCAGCCGCGGCCGGCACCGCGACGCACCGGGCCAGCACGGACTCGGGGGCCCCCTTGGTGACCAGCAGCCGGGCGCCGTCCGGCGCCCGGACCAGGGCCGAGGTGAGCCGCCGCTCGTGGTCGAAGGGCAACATCTCCAGCCGGGTGTAGCCGGTCGGCCCCTCGGCGGCCGCCTCCCACAGAGCCGTGTCCAGGGGGTTGCCGGCAGAGGCGGCCAGCGAGGCGGTGTCGGTCCAGTTGTCCCCCTCGACGTCCGTTGCGAGCAGGCCCAGCGCCAGCACCTCGGGTGAGGTCACCCCGCACGGGTCGACCGCCTCGGCCAGGCTGACCCGCCCGTCGGTGAGGGTGCCGGTCTTGTCGGTGACCAGCAGGTCCATGTCGCCGAGGTCCTCGATGCACACCAGCCGCTTGACCAGCACCTTGCTGCGGGCGAGCTGGCGCGACCCCACCGCCAGGCTGGTGCTGACCACGGCCGGGAGCAGCTGCGGGGTGATCCCGATGGCGATGGCCAGGGAGAACAGCAGGGACTCCAGCAGCGACCGGTGCAGCAGCAGGTTGGTGAGCAGGATGAGCGCCGTCAGGGCGGCGGCGACCTGGAGCAGCAGTGTGGAGAACTGGCGCAGGCCCACCTGGAAGTCGGTCTCCGGCTGGCGCTCGCCGAGGGCCAGGGCGATCCGGCCGAACTCCGCGCGGGCCCCGGTGGCCACGACGACCCCGGTGGCGGTGCCGCCACTGACCACCGTGCCCATCAGCGCGCAGCAGGTCAGGTCGGCGACGCCCGCGCCGGGCCCGACCGGGGCGAGGCCCTTGTCCACCGTGGAGGACTCGCCGGTCAGCACCGACTCGTCGCAGTCCAGGCTCGCCACCTCCAGCAGGCGGATGTCCGCCGGCACGACCACGCCGGCGGCGAGGCGGACCACGTCGCCGGGGACGACGTCCTTGACGTCCACCCGCGCCGGGTGGCCGTCGCGCAGGACGGCGACGGTGTGGCGCATGAGGTCGTGCAGGCTGGCTGCGGCGCGCTCCGCGCGGTACTCGTTGACGAAGCCCAGCGCCACGCTGGCGAGCAGGATGACGCCGATGATGATGGCGTCGGAGGTGTTGCCGATGGTGGCCGAGATGGCCGCTGTCACCGCGAGCAGCAGCAGGACCGGGCTGCGCAACTGGCGGCCCAGGACGCCCAGCGCCCGGGCGTGGTGCGAGCGGACCGCGTTGGGGCCGCACTCGCGCAGCCGCGTCGCCGCCTGCTCGGTGCTCAGGCCGGCGGCGCTGCTGGCCAGCCGGGTCAGGACGGCGTCGGCCTCGAGTCGTGCCGCCTCCTCCACCGGCAGCCCGGTGGGTGGCACCGGCTCAGTCGTCGTGGCCGGTCAGGCGCAGGCGTTGCTCGAGGTAGGCGTCCAGTCGCTGCATGTCGCGCCGGGCCGCGTCGAGGTCGCCGTGCTCGCAGGCGTCCTGCCAGTGCCGGCCGACGGCAGCAAGGACACGATCGAGGTCGACCAGGGACACCGACTGCTCGGACTTGGTCTTCATCGCACACCACCCTGGTCGTCGGGGAACAGCCATGTCGGCTGATTCCTTTCTAGGGCAACGCATCTGCGACGGAAGGGCTGACGGTCCCAGATGACTCACGAATAGCCCACGGGACTAGTCCGGGTCATCGGCCGTTCGTCGTAGGCACGGCGCCGCACCATGGTCACCACGGGTGTGGCCCGTGCCCGCAGGGACCATGGTCACTACTCGCGAGCCGGCGGCCCGCCCAGCATCGGGGCATGGACCCGGACGCCCGACGACCTGTGATGTCCTCCGCCCGGAGGTCGCCGTGGCAGTGAACGCCACACCCGAGAGCTCGCCCCCGTGGGTGCTGGACTTCGCCGACGGGGACCGGTCCATGGCCGACCTGCTCGGGGGCAAGGGGGCCAACCTCGCCGAGATGACCCGCCTGGGGCTGCCGGTGCCCCACGGGTTCATCGTCACGACCGCGGCGTGCCGGGAGTACCTGCGCCACGGGTCCGAGCCGCCGGGGCTGACGGCCCTGATCGACGCCCACCTGGCCCGGCTGGAGCGGGACAGCGGTCGTCGCCTCGGCGACCCGGCCGACCCCCTGCTGGTGTCGGTGCGCTCCGGCGGACGGTTCTCCATGCCCGGGATGATGGAGACGGTGCTCGATGTCGGTGTCACCGACGACACCGTCGTCGGCCTGGCCCGCCGGGGCGGGGAGCGCTTCGCATGGGACTGCTACCGCAGGCTGGTGCAGATGTACGGCCGCACCGTCCTCGGGGTCGACGCCGCCGTGTTCGAGCATGAGCTGGCCGCAGCCCGCGCGACCCTGCAGGTCTCGCACGACGGCGAGCTCGACGCGCTGACCCTGCGCACCTTGGTGGCCTCGTTCCGGCGGATCATCCAGCGTGAGGTGGGCGAGGACCTGCCGCAGGACCCCCGCGAGCAGCTGCGCCGCGCGGTGCTGGCGGTCTTCTCCTCGTGGAACGTTCCGCGCGCCCGGTTCTACCGGCGCCAGGAGGGGATCCCGGACGACCTGGGCACGGCGGTCAACGTCGTGGAGATGGTCTACGGCAACACCGGTCCACGCTCCGGCAGCGGGGTCTGCTTCACCCGCGACCCGGCCTCCGGGGAGCTCGGGGCCTACGGCGACTACCTGCCCAACGCCCAGGGTGAGGACGTGGTCAACGGCAGCCGGGCCACGATCCCGCTGGCCCAGCTTGCGCAGCTGGACGCCGCGGCATACACCGCCCTGACCGGGCACCTGCGCACCCTCGAGCAGCACTACCGCGACCTGTGCGACGTCGAGTTCACCATCGAGGACGGCACGTTGTGGGTCCTGCAGACGCGGGTCGGCAAGCGCACCGCAGCGGCGGCGTTCCGGATCGCCTGCGCGCTGGTCGACGAGGGCCTGATCGACCTCGACGAGGCCCTACGTCGGGTCGACGGCCACCAGCTCTCCCGGCTGCTGCACCCCCAGCTCGGCGACACCACCGGCCACGACCTGCTGGCCACCGGCCTACCCGCCAGTCCGGGCGCCGGGGTCGGCGAGGTCGCCCTCGACCACGAGACGGCCGCCCGGTGGGCGCGGGAGGGCCGAGAGGTCGTGCTCGTCCGCCAGGAGACCAGCCCCGACGACCTGCCCGGCATCGTCGCCGCCCGCGCGATCGTCACCGCCCGTGGCGGCCTGACCTCGCACGCCGCAGTCGTGGCCCGCGGGATGGGCCGCCCGTGCGTGGTCGGTGCGGCCGACCTGACGATCGACCTGGAGACCCGCACCGTCACCACCCTCGCCGGGGTCACCCTCGCCGAGGGCGAAACGGTCTCCGTCGACGGCACCTCCGGACGGGTCCACCTCGGTCATGTGCCGGTGCAGCCCAGCGCGGTCGCGACCCGGCTCGCCGGGGGCGCCACCAACAACGGGACCGACCCGGTCTCGGACGGCGTGCTGCGCCTGCTGGCCCACGCGGACATGCGGCGCCGCGTCGGGGTCCGGGCCAACGCCGAGACCCTTCCCGACGCCCAGGCAGCCCGGCAGTACGGCGCAGAGGGGATTGGCCTGTTCCGCACCGAGCACACGCTGCTCGGGTCGCGGCGGGAGCTGGTCGAGCGCCTCGTGCTGGACCGCGACCGGGACGATGCCCTGCGCGAGATCGGCGAGCTGGCCCGGGCGGACCTCGTGCAGGTCCTCGAGGTGATGGACGGCCTGCCCGTCGTGGTGCGCCTGCTCGACCCGCCGCTGCACGAGTTCCTGCCCGACCTGACCGGCCTGGCCGTCGAGGTCGCCGTCAACGACGCCACGGGGGTCGAGGACGCCGAGGCGCAGGAGCGGCTGGCCGCGGTCCGGCGCTGGCACGAGTCGAACCCGATGCTGGGGCTGCGCGGCGTCCGCCTGCTGGCGGTGCTCCCGGAGCTGGTCGACGTGCAGGCCCGCGCGGTCGCCGAGGCGACCCTGGACCTGCGCGCCCGCGGGCAGGACCCGCGGCCCGAGGTGATGGTGCCGCTGGTGGCCGAGTCGGCCGAGCTGGTCCTCGTGCGGGCCCGGGTCGAGGCGGTGCTCGCCGCCGTCGCCGCCGAGCGCCACACCACGCTGCGGGTCCCGGTCGGCGTGATGGTCGAGCTGCCGCGCGCCGCCCTCACCTCCGGGCGGCTCGCCGCCGTGGCCGACTTCTTCTCCTTCGGCACCAACGACCTGACCCAGACCACGTGGGGCATGTCCCGCGACGACGCCGAGACGGGGTTCCTGCGCACCTACCGGGAGCAGGGTCTGCTCGCCAGCGACCCGTTCTCCACCCTCGACGTCGACGGGGTGGGCCGGCTGGTGTCCCTGGCGGTGCGTGAGGGGCGCCGGACCCGCCCCGACCTCGGTCTCGGTGCCTGCGGTGAGCACGCCGGCGACCCGGACTCGGTGCGTTTCTTCGTCGCCGCCGGGCT
The DNA here is from genome assembly GCF_054325275.1 of Oryzihumus sp. Taxonomy (NCBI): domain Bacteria; kingdom Bacillati; phylum Actinomycetota; class Actinomycetes; order Micrococcales; family Intrasporangiaceae; genus Oryzihumus; species Oryzihumus sp. The sequence goes on along the minus strand of NZ_JBTCWL010000002.1, from coordinate 39,122 downwards.
GGACTACGTCTCGTGCTCGCCGCCCCGCGTGCCGGTGGCGCGCCTGGAGGCCGGGCGTGCGGAGGTGCTCGAACCCGACGCCGGCGGGGCCTGGGCCGACACCCGGTGACGGTGACGGGCCAGCGGCTGCCCGGCCTCACCAGCGAGGAGGCCGCCGCACGGCTCATGGAGCACGGCCCCAACACCGTGCCCCCTCCCCCACCCCAGCCGGTATGGCGGCGGGTCGCCCGCGCGGTCGGCGACCCGATGGTCCTCGTCCTGCTGGCGGCGGTCGTGCTGACCCTGGCGACCCGGGACCTGGCCGACACCGCCGTGATCGCCGCGGTGGTCGTCGCCAACACCGTCCTCGCGGTGCGCCAGGAGGCCACGGCGGACCGGGCGGTCCGGGCGCTGTCGGACCTCGCCGCCCCGCACTGCCGGGTGGTCCGCGACGGACTGGAACGCCTGGTGCCCTCCGCCGACGTGGTGCCCGGGGACGTGGTGGTGCTGGCCGAGGGCGACCTGGTGGCGGCCGACGCCCGGCTGGTGGAGGTCGCGGCCCTGCGGGTCGACGAGTCGATGCTCACCGGTGAGTCGGTGGCCGTCGACAAGGTGGCCGGCACCGAAGCACCGCCGACCGACCGGACCGGGCCCGCTGAGGAGGCCGCGACGGACACGGTGCTCGCGGGCACCGTGGTCGTCCACGGCCGCGGGGTCGCCACGGTCTCGGCGACCGGCGCCGCCAGCGCCCTGGGTCGCATCGCCGCCCTGCTGACCGGGCCGCCGGTGGCGACCCCGCTGCAGCGACGGATGGCCCAGCTGTCAGCGATCCTGGCCGCGACGGCCGTCGCCCTGTGCGCCGTGGTGCTGGGCCTGGGACTGCTGCGCGGCGAGCCGCTGGAGACCATGCTGCTGACCGCGGTCAGCCTCGCCGTCGCGGCGGTCCCCGAGTCGCTCCCCGTGGTGGTCTCGGTCAGCCTGGCGCTGGCCGCGCGCCGGATGGCGACCCGCCACGCCGTCGCGCGCAACCTCGCCGCCGTGGAGACCCTCGGCTCGGTCACGCTGCTGGCCACGGACAAGACCGGCACGCTCACCCGGGCCAGCATGGAGGCGGTCGACCGGTGGGTGGCCCCGGGCGCGGCGGACCGCGACCTGCTGCGTGCGGCCGCCCTGTGCAACGACGCCCGGCTCGGCGCCGACGGACCGGACGTCGGGGACCCCACCGAGGTGGCGCTCCTGCGGCTCGCCCGTGACGAGGGCCTGGACCCCGACACCCTGCGACGCGCCTACCCGCGCCGCGAGGAGCAGGCGTTCGACCGGCTCCGCATGCGGATGAGCACCACGCACGAGTCGCTGACCCCTGGCGGCCCGGACCTGGTCCTGTGCAAGGGCGCCCCGGAGACCGTAGTGGGCCCGGCGGTCCTGGACGAGCCCGGGGACGTCCTCGCCGCGGCCCGCGAGCGCAGCCACGAGCTCGCCGCCGAGGGGTGCCGGGTGCTGGCCTTCGCCCAGCGCGAGACGGGCCCGCCGTCCTCCGCCGCCGCGGCACCCGACGCCGGCACCGACCCCGAGACGGGGATGCGCCTGCTCGGCCTGGTGGCACTGCGCGACCCGACCCGGGAAGCGGCCGCAGGGACCGTGCACGCCTGCCAGGACGCCGGCATCGAGGTCGTGCTCGTCACTGGTGACCACCGGCTGACCGCCGACGCCGTCGCCCGCCAGGTCGGCATCTCCGGCGACGGCTCGGTCATGGCCCGGGCCACGCCCGCCGACAAGCTGGCCGCGATCCGGGACTGGCAGCAGCACGGGCACGTCGTGGCCATGACCGGTGACGGCGTCAACGACGGCCCGGCGCTACGGCGCGCGGACATCGGGGTCGCGATGGGCGGCCGGGGCACGGAGGTCGCCCGGCAGGCCGCCGACCTCATCCTCGCCGACGACGACCTCGGCACCGTGGTCGCGGCCGTCGAGGAGGGCCGCCGGGTCTACGCCAACATCCGCCGGTTCCTGCTCTACGGGATCTCCGGCGGCGCCTCCGAGGTCACCGTCATGCTGGCCGGTCCGGCCATCGGGGTGCCGCTGCCGCTGCTGCCGGCGCAGATCCTGTGGGTCAACCTGCTCACCCACTCCTTCGTGGGCGCGGCGCTCGGCTCCGAGCCGGTGGAGGCGGGCTCGATGCACCGCCCGCCCCGCCGCCCCGACGAGGGGGTCCTGGGGTCCGGCCTGTGGTGGCGCATCCTCGCGGTCGGCGCCCTGCTCGCCACGGCAGCCCTCGTGGTCGGCGCCGTGGTCGCCGGGGACCAGCAGCGGTCAGCCACCCTGCTCACCCTGGGGGCCGGACAGCTCGGCGTCGCGTGGGGCGTGCGCTCCCGAGCAGCGGCCGGCGCGGGCAGCAACCCGGCCCTGGCGTGGTCGGTGGCCGGAGCCGCCGCGATGCTGGCGGCGGCCGTGCTGCTGCCGCCCCTGCAGACCCTGCTGTCCACCACGACGGTCGCGCCGGCCGGGTGGGCCGGCGCAGCGGCGGCCGGGCTCGCGGCATACCTGCTGGTGCGCGTGCTGCGCAGCGAGCCGCGGTGAGCGCGCACCAGCCCTCGCCTCCGGGTCCGGCGTCCCCGGTGACAGCGGACCGGTGTGCAAGGCCGACACAGGCCAACGAGGAGATCCGGGATGTCGGTCCCTGAGTTTCGTGCATCGTCGCCCTGGTTGGCGTTCACGGGGCTGCTGCCCGTGGTCATCATGGTCCCGATCCTGCTCGTGCACGCCTACGCGCTCGGCGTGGTCGTCGCCGCAGCGGGCTGCCTCGCCGTGGTGGGCTACCACCTCGCGCGGGGGCAGGGGATCACGAGCCTCGACCTGCTCGCCCTCGTCTTCGCGACGGTCAACCTCTGCGTGTACTTCTTCGCCCACAGCACCTGGCTCATCGAACACGTCGCGGTCGTCTTCTACACGCTGCTGGCCGCCCAGTGCCTGGTCAGCCTCATCCGGGGCGACCCGTGGACCGCCCAGTTCACCCGACGCGTGGTCACGCCGGAGTTCGTCACCGACCCGCGGTTCCGGGCCATGAACGTGCGGGCCACCGTCGTGTGGGCCGTGGCGTTCGTCGCCTGCGACGTCCTGTCGCTGGCCCTGCACGGCGCAGTGAGCATCTGGCTCCCGCTCGTCGTCATGCTCGTGGCGGCCGTCGCGTCGAGGGTCATGGGACGCCGCGTGGTGTCAGGCGGGGCCGGGCGCGGCACCGTCGCGGGGTAGCCACCGCGCCCCCGTCGGAGGGGCTCAGAGGGGCACGGACCAGCGCAGCAGCGTGCCCGAGGGCTCGCGGCGGCGGACCTCGAAGGTCCCCCCGCTGGCCAGGGCCCGGCGTTCCAGGTTGGCCAGGCCGCTGCGGATCGCCTCCGGCTCGGCACCCACGCCGTCGTCGGTGACCTCGACCACGAGGTCACGGTTGACGGTGACGTGCACGCCGGCGGAGGTCGCGTTGGCGTGCCGGACGATGTTGGACAGCCCCTCGCGCACCACGGCGACGAGGTCGACCTCCGCATAGTCCGGCAGCGCGACCAGCAGGCCCTCGACCACGAAGTCGGGCACAAAGCCCAGGCTCTCGGCGGCGGCGGCCACGATCTCGTCGAGCTCACCGCGCACGCCCGCGCCGAAGTCGGGCCGGTGCAGGGCGAAGATCGAGTTGCGGATGTCCTTGATCGCGGCGTCGAGCTCGTCGACCGCGACGTCGATGCGGTCCTGCACCACCTGGTTCGTCGCCAGCCGGGCGGCCGACTGCAGGGACAGGCCGGTGGCGAACAGCCGCTGGATGACGTGGTCGTGCATGTCGCGGGCGATCCGGTCGCGGTCCTCGAGCAGCACCGTGCGGGCCCGTTCGCGCTGCGCCCCCGCCGCTTCCAGGCCCAGGCCGGCGAGCGCGGCGAAGTCGGCCAGGTCGGCCAGGCTGGCGGTCGCGGCGGACTCGGCGCTCGGGTGCCACGCCACCAGCAGGACGCCGAGCTCGGCCTCACCCACCGCGATCGGCACCAGCGCCGTGGGTCCGGCGCTGTCGATGGTGCCCAGCGCCCGGGCCGAGGCGACCATCGCCGGCTGCGGCAGGTCCTCCCCCGAGCCGGGGACGAGCAGCAGCGGCTCCCGCCCGGACATCAGCTCGCCCCACTGATCGCCGCGCAGCAGGGTGCCGACCTCGGCCGCTCCGTCCACGGCGTCGATCGCCCGGACGACCAGGCCCTCGTCGTCGTGGATGCCGACCGCCGCCAGGTCCGCTCCCGTCAGCTCGCGCACCCGCCGCACCATCAGCGCCAGCGCGGAGCTCTCACCGCGCCCCTCGAGCAGCATGCGGGTGATCTCCCCGCTGGCGTCGGACCACCGGCGCTGGCGGCGGGCACGCTCGTAGAGCTGGGCGTTGTCGATCGCCACACCGGCGTTGGCCGCGAGGGCGATGAGCATCGACTCGTCGTCGGCGGTGAACTCGGGTGCCCCCTGCTTCTCGGACAGGTAGAGGTTGCCGTAGAGCCGGTCGCGGATCCGGATCGGGGTGCCGAGGAAGCTGTGCATCGGCGGGTGCCCCGGCGGGAACCCGGAGGACTCGGGGTGCGCCGAGATGTCCCGCACGCGCCGGGCCCGCGGGTCGCGGATGAGCAGGCCGAGCACGCCGCGGCCCCGGGGCGGGTCGCCGATGGTGGCGCGCTCCTTGTCGGTGAGGCCGTAGGTGATGAACGCGCTCAGGTGCTCCCCGTCCGGCCCGAGCACGCCGAGGGCGCCGTAGCGGGCGTCGACGAGCTGGCAGGCCGAGCGGACGATGCGGGCCAGCACCACGGACAGGTCGAGGTCGGCACTGACGGCCACGACGGCGTCGAGCAGCGCACCCAGACGCTCCTGCGAGCGCTGAGCGGTGCGTGCCCGCCCGCGCAGCTGCTCGAGCAGATCCTCCAGCTCGAGGGCGGCCGGCCAGGGAGAGCCTTCACCGAGGTCGATCCTCTCCTCACCCACACCAAGATCTTAGGCAGCACAGGGCTCCTGGCGACCGTGCCTTTGACGTAGCAATACCTTCCCGCACCGGACAGGGCCGCCCCGGGATCGGTATCGCGGGTGGCTGGCTACTCCCGCAGCCTCCTCAGCCCGGCCCGCCAGGGCAGGTCCGGCGTGGGGGCCACGCGCACCCGCGCATCGACGACGAGGGGGTGCTGGTCCCCGACGATGACGGGGTTGAGGTCGAGCTCGACCACCTCGGGCACCTGGTCCATGAGCTCGGAGACCTGGTGCACCAGCCGGGTCAGGGCATGCGGGTCGGACGCCGACTGCCCGTGCGGGCCGCGCACGGCACCGGAGCAGCGCAGCGAGCGGAGCATCACGGCGGCCTCCGGCTCGGGGACCGGGGCCAGGCCCCACGCCCGGTCGGGGTCGACCTCGGTGTCGACGCCTCCGCGGCCGACCATGACCAGCGCGCCCCAGCGCGGCAGCCGCACCCCGCCCACGATCAGCTCGGGACGGCCGTGCACCTGGGGCTGCACCACGAAGTCGGTGACGGCGTCGTCGAGCCGGGTGAGCATCTCCCGGGCCGCGGCACGCACCTCGTCGGCCGAGCGCAGCCCGAGCACGACCGCGCCGTGGACGCTCTTGTGCAGCAGGGTGGGGCCCAGGCCCTTGAGCACCACCGGGAACGGCAGCATCGCCGCGGCCTCCGCCGCGGTGCCCGGGTCGTCGGCCTCGATCACCGGGACCAGCTCGACGTCGTGGTCGCGCAGCAGCGTGCGCACCTGTCCGGGGGTCAGCCAGCCACCGGTGGGGCTGGCCCTGAGCACCTCCTGCACCACCGACCGCGCCGCCTCGTCCCGCTCGTGCGGCACCACCGGGGCGCCCGTCCCGCCGGCAGGCGCCGGCGCCGGCTCGGACCCCGGCGCCGGCGCAGTCGTGGCCGCCGCGGCGCTCCGGGCCCCGGCGCGTTCGGAGGCGCCGGCCGACCACGCCACGGCGTTGGCCAGTGCCCGCACGACGTGCCGCGGGTCGGCGACGGCCGGCACCATCGCCCCGGGGTCGGCGGCCAGCTCCACCCCGCTGGCCACGAACGTGGTGCGGGGGTGGTCCCGGGCGACCTGGTCGAGCATGTCCCGCACGATGGCGGCCGGGAGCTGCTCCAGGGCGATGACCACGGCGACCACGGCGTCCACCCCGGGGTCGTCGGCCAGGGTGCTGACCGCGGCGGTCAGCTGCGCCAGGTTGGCCGCGGCGGTGGTGTCCACCAGGGGCCCGATCGCCGCGCTGCGGGGCAGCAGGCTGCGCAGGCGCATGACGGTGTGCTGGGTCAGCTCCGGGCCGAGCAGCCCCGCCTCGGCGCACGCGTCCAGGGCCAGCACCCCCGTCCCGCCGGAGTTGCCGACGACGACGGTCCGGCCTCCCCGCGGCGGCCGCTGCATGGCGAGCACCGCGGCGGTGTCGACCAGCTCGGTGAGGGAGTCGACGCGCAGCAGCCCGGCGCGGCGGCACAGGGCGTCGACGGCGGCGTCGTCGGCCGCGGCGGCCCCGGTGTGGCTGTGCGCCGCGCTGGCCGCGACCGGCGTCCGGCCGCTCTTGAGCAGGACGACCGGCATCGAGCCGACCATGGCCGCGGTGCTGCGCACCACCTGCTCGGGGTCCTCGAGGCTTTCGACGTGCACCACGGCGACCTTGGTGCGCCGGTCCTCCGCGGCCCAGGCGAGCAGGTCGGCGGGGCCGACGTCCGGGGAGTTGCCGATCGTCACCAGGGTGGAGACGCCCAGGCCGCGGGCGGCCAGCATCGCCACGATCGAGGCCGCCACGGCCCCGGACTGGGCGATCACCGCCACCGGGCCCCGGGCCGGGGCGCTGGGCAGGAAGCTGGCATCCAGCCGCAGGGCGCGCTCGGTGTTGACCAGCCCCATGCAGTTGGGCCCCAGCAGGCGCACTCCACCCTCCCGGCAGATCCGGCGCAGCTCGGCCTCGGCGGCCGCACCCCCGTTGCTCTCCCCGAACCCCGCGCTGAGCACCGCCATCGCGCCGACCCCCCGCGTGACGCAGTCGCGGGCGACCTGCAGCACCGACTCGGCGGGCACCGCCACCACCGCGAGGTCCACCGGCCCCGGCAGGTCGGTCACCCGGCGCTGGGCCACCACGCCGCCGACCGGGTGCCCGCGACGGTTCACGGCATACAGCTGGCCTCGGAACTCGCCGCGGCGCAGGTGGGTGAGCACCTGGTGGCCGACCCCGTCGCGACGGGCGCCGGCCCCGACCACGACGACGGACTGGGGCCGCAGCAGCGGGGTCAGCGAGCGCACCACCGCCGCGCGCTGCCGCTCGGCCACGGCCCGTTCGAGCTCGGCCGTCCCGCGCAGCGACAGGGTCACGGCGAGCGTGTCGCCGCCCTCGACCTCGGTGTGCAGCGGCAGCCCCAGGTGGGTGAAGACCTCCAGCATCTGGGCGTTCGTGCGCAGCAGCCACGCGGCCATGCTCCGCACCCCGCGACTGCGCGAGCGGGCCACGAGGTCCTCCAGCATGAGCGTGCCCAGCCCGCGCCCCTGGTGGGCGTCGTCGACCAGCAGGGCCACCTCCACCGAGGTCGGCGTGAGCCGGTGCGTCGAGCCCACCCCGACGACCTCCCCGCGCCAGGTTGCCAGCACGGTGTCGGTGGTGCGGGCGGGGTCGAACAGCTCCTCGACATAGTCGACCGCAGCCGGCCGGGACGCGGTGAGGAACCGCTGGTAGGCCGAGCGCGGCGACAGCGCCTGCACGAGACGCCCCAGCGACGCCCGGTCCGCCGCCGCCACCGGGCGCAGGCGGAGCGTGACGCCGTCGCGGGAGAGGGTGTCGTACGCCGCCTGGTCGGGCAGGTCGGGGACGGAGCCCCGGGGATCGACGGGCGCGGGCGTGGCGGTGGGCATGTCCGGTCCTCCAGTCGGGGTGCGCTTCCCCCACCGTTTCGTGGACCGGGACGAGGCGGTCAGGCACTAGGTCCCACGCGGAGGGGCGGCACGCCCGCCGCCGCGGGGACCTAGTGCCCTTCCGGGTGCTCCCCGCCGGACGGGACGGTGAAGGTGCCCCACGAGGCACTGGACCCGACCCGGGAGACCCGATGCGCGCCGCACTGCTTCCCGACTACAAGGCCGACCTGGTCATCGATGACGTGCCCGTCTCCGACCCGGGGCCCGGCGAGGTGCTGGTCCGCGTGGCCGGTGCCGGCCTGTGCCACTCCGACCTGCACCTGGTCGGCGGCGAGGTCCCCGTGCTGCCTACCTTCCCGTGGATCCTGGGGCACGAGGTCAGCGGCTACGTCGAGGCCCTCGGCCCGGGCGCGCACGGCTTCGAGCACGGCGAGCCCGTCGCCGTGTACGGCGGCTGGGGCTGCGGCATGTGCCGGCTGTGCCTGGGCGGCGAGGAGCAGCTGTGCGCCACCACCTCCTGGGTCGGCATCGGCCAGCCCGGCGGCTTCGCCGAGTTCCTGGTGGTGCCCAGCCCGCGGCACCTGGTGCCCCTCGGCGACCTCGACCCGGTGAGCAGCGCGCCGCTGACCGACGCGGCGCTGACCCCCTACCGCGCGGTGCGCCGCTGCCTGCCCCGGCTGGTCCCGGGCACCACGGCGGTCGTCATCGGTGCGGGCGGGCTCGGGCAGTATGCCGTGCAGCTGCTGCGCGAGCTCAGCGCCGCCCGGGTGGTCGCCGTGGAGCCCTCCGCCGCTCGACGCGCCACGGCCCTTGAGCTCGGCGCCCACCTCACGCTCGACCCTGCCGACGACGACCTCGCGGGCGTGTCCGCGGCCGCCGTCATCGACCTCGTCGGCTCCGAGCAGACGCTGGCGCTCGCCGGCCGCCTCGCCTCCCGCCGTGCCGAGGTCGTCATCGTCGGCCTCGCCGGCGGGACCCTGCCGGTCAGCCCGCTCACCCTGCCCGCGGAGGTGCGGGTCTCCGGCTCGATGTGGGGCACCCGCACCGAGCTGGCCGAGGTCATCGAGCTGGCCCGCGCGGGCCGGCTCACCACCCGCGTGCACGAACGCGACCTGGCAGCCGTCAACACGGCCATGCACGACCTGGCCCGCGGGGACGTCGACGGACGCATCGTCCTCGTCCCCTGAGCTCCCACCAACCCGAGGAGAGTCACATGCCCCGCACCCCGGTCCCCCACGGAGCCATCGTCGTCGGCCTGGACAGCTCCCCCACCGGCGTCGCCGCGCTGGAGTGGGCCGTCCAGGAGGCCTCCCGCCGCAACCTGCCGCTCCACCTGCTGCACGCCTACTTCCACGAGCTGTGGCTGGCCGCGCCGCCGGAACGGCCCGAGGCCCTGGCCCGCACGGACGAGGTGGTCGAGACCGCCGTGGCCCGGGTGCGCTCCCTGGACAGCGACCTGCGGCTGACGTGGGACGTCCCGCTCGGCTCGGCCGCCGGTGAGCTGGTCGCCGCCTCCGAGCACGCCGACACGGTCGTGGTGGGCGCCCGCGGGCGGGGCGCCGTGGCCGGCGTCCTGCTGGGCACCGTGTCCCTGACGGTCGCCATGCATGCGCACTGCCCGGTGGTCGTCGTCCACGGCGGCGCGACCGAGGACGGCCCGCAGGCCGGACGCGTGGTCGTCGGTGTCGACGGCTCGGAGTCCTCCGCCGCGGCCATCGGCCACGCCTTCGCGCAGGCTTCCTCCCGGGGCACCGGCCTGACCGCGGTGCACTGCTGGTGGCTGCAGATCTCCGAGGGCGAGATCGCCGGGACCGCCGAGGCACAGGGTCCCGCCGACGTGGCGGAGTCCGGCCGGCTACTGCTGGCCGAGGCCCTCGCCGGCTGGCGCGAGAAGTACCCCGACGTCGACGTGCGCGAGCTGGTCCTGCAGGAGTTCCCGGTCGAGTCGCTCGTCGCCCAGTCCGCCGGTGCCGACCTGATGGTGGTCGGCTGCCGCGGCAAGGGCGGCTTCACCGGGCTGCTGCTCGGCTCGGTCAGCCAGGGGGTGCTGCGCGGTGCGCACTGCCCCGTTGCCGTGGTGCGCCCGACCGCGTAGCCCCCACCCGGCATACCGGGGGTGCACCACTGACCACCGGCCGGCTCCCGCAGGGGAGGCCGGCCGGTGGGCCGGGTGGGGCGAGGGAGCGGGCTACTCGAGGTGGGCGACGGTCAGGACGTCGCACTCGGCGTGCACCTGGCAGTAGCCGGCGACGTGGTCGACCGCGTCGGGCAGGTCGCGCCCGATGACCAGGATCCCGGCCTGCCGGCTGCGCTCGCACAGGATCCGGCCGGCCTCGCCCTCGAGCACCTCGAACGAGCAGGGCACCCGCGACTGGCCGCGCAGGGCGCGTAGGGCCGCCCGGAACGTGCCACGGTCGGCGTCGGCACGATCTTCCTCGTTCAGCCCCGGCGGGAGGACCTGGATGAAGCGCACCCGGCAGCCGCGGCGCACCGCCTCGCGGACGGCAGCACGGGCCACCGCCTCGGCGGAGCCGTTGTGCACCAGGCCGGCGACCACGTCGCCCGCCAGCGGACTCCTGGCCTGCGCCGGGCCCGCGGCTGCCTCGTACAGAGTCATGAGCCCACTGTGAACAGGGGGGCGGTCGGGCGTTCAGGGCCGAACGTCCCCCGGGGGCCCGGTGCGGGCAGGGAGGGGACCTTGGGCCCGCCTGCCCTCGGCCACGGCCCCCGCACCATGGCGACCATGGGGACCACGTTGACCTTCCTGGGGGCAGCCGGCACGGTCACCGGCAGCGCGTTCCTCCTCGAGAGCGGCACGCAGAGGGTGCTGGTGGACTGCGGGCTCTACCAGGGCGAGCGCGAGTGGCGCCGGCGCAACTGGGAGCAGTTCGCCGTCGACCCGGCCACCATCGGCAACGTCGTGCTCAGCCACGCCCACCTGGACCACTGTGGCTACCTGCCGGCGCTGGTCCGCCAGGGGTTCACCGGGCCGGCGTGGTGCACCGAGGGCACCGCGGCCCTGGCAGCGATCGTGCTGCGCGACAGCGCCCACCTGCAGGAGGAGGACGCCGAGCACGCCCGCGAGGCCGGCTACTCCCGGCACGACAAGCCGATGCCGCTGTACGACGCCGCCGACGCCGAGCGGGCGATCGAGGCCCTGTGCCCGTGCGACTACACCCTCCCGGTGCCACTGGCCGACGGGATCACGCTCAACCTCACCCGGGCCGGGCACATCCTGGGGTCGGCCTCCTCCCGGGTCGACGTCTTCGGCGACTCGGTCCTGTTCTCCGGGGACCTGGGCCGGCCCACCCACCCGCTGCTCCTCCCCCGGGAGGACCCGCCGGCGGCCCGCACGGTGGTGGTGGAGTCCACCTACGGCGACCGCACCCACCCCGCGCCGGGGCAGCACCCGCACGCCGTGCTCGCCGAGGCGATGCGCCGGGCCGAGCGGCTGCGCGGCGCCGTGGTGGTCCCGGCGTTCGCGGTCGACCGCACCGAGCTCGTCCTGCGCGCTATCAGCGACCTCCTCGCCCGGGGCGAGGCCCCCGACCTGCCGGTCTACGTCGACAGCCCCATGGCGCTGGCTGCGCTGGAGGTCTACGCCCGCCCCGGCCTGCGCGCCGAGCTGCGTCCCGACGTCGGGCCCCGCCTGTTCGAGCTGCCCCGGGTCCATGCGGTCCGCAGCGTGCAGGAGTCGGTCGCCCTGAACTTCCCCGAGGAGGCCTGCGTCATCGTCTCCGCGTCGGGCATGGCCACGGGCGGGCGGGTCGTGCACCACCTGCGGCACCTGCTGCCCGAGCGCCGCAACACCGTGGTGCTCACCGGCTACCAGGCGGTCGGCACCCGCGGGCGGGACCTGGCCGAGGGGGCACGGCAACTGAAGATGTTCGGCCGCTACGTCCCGGTGCGCGCCGAGGTGCTCGTGGACGAGGAGTTCTCCGTCCACGCCGACTCCGGGGAGGTCCTCGCCTGGCTGCGCCGGCTGCCCGAGCCCCCGGAGACGGTCTACGTCGTGCACGGCGAGCCGCCGGCCGCGGCCGTGCTGGCCGGGCGGATCCGCGACGAGCTCGACTGGACCGCGGTCGTGCCCCGGCACGGCGAGAAGGTCCGCGTCGACCCGGCCTGAGCCCTTCGGCCCACCGCGGCGTCCGGGGGACCTTGGGCCCTGCCTCCCCGCGCCCGGTCCGGGCGACCGTGGGCACACTCCCCCACGCCGCAGCCAGGAGGCCCCCTGATGGACGCGCTCGATGTCCCCCACCCCGTGATCACGGTCGGCAGCGATCTCACCTCCCGCGCCACAGCGGCGCTGCGGTGGGCGGCCGAGGAGGCGCGGCGCTCCGGCGCCCGGCTCCGCCTGGTCACGGTGTGGCACGCGGGGGTCGCCTCCCACGAGGTGATGCCCCCGGCGGCCGAGCGCGCCGCGATGATGGCCGAGGCCCTGGCCGACGCCGGGCTCGAGGAGCACCAGGCCTCGGTGGTGATGCTCGAGGGCCGCGCCGGGCCGACGCTGGTCGAGGCCGCCCGGGGGTCCTCCCTGCTCGTGGTCGGTTCCGCCGGCCACGTGGGGGCCCTGGGGGCCATGTCCGGCAGCGTGAGCCGCTACTGCGTGCGCCACGCGCCCTGCCCGGTGGCCGTGGTCGGCCCGTCTGCCGCCCCCGGCCCGGTCGAGCGGGTCCTCGTCAGCGGCACCCTCGACCCCGAGGGGTCCACCTTCCGCTGGGCCGTCCGCCAGGCCCAGCGCGACCGCGCCGACGTGCACCTCATCGACTCCTGGTACCTCGAGCCGATCGTCCCCTCCTACCCCGAGCTCGACGTGCGGGTCCGCGAGGAGGCCCGCGACCGGCACGCGAAGATGCGCCAGCGCCTCGAGCAGATCTCCGGGGGCACCGTCCGGGTCACCGAGTCCCTGGCCTCGGGCCACGCGCGGGACGTGCTCCAGGCCAGGACCCGGTCCCGGGACCTGCTGGTCCTGCCGTATGCCGCGCTGCACCACATCTCGTTCGTGCACGGTCGCTGCCCGGTCGTCGTCCTTCCGCCGGAGGTCCCGGCCACCGCGCCGGTCCGGCCGGCGACGGTCACCGAGCCCGCCTCCAGCGTCGTGCCGCTGGTCTGAGCGGCGACCGGGTCGAGGCAACGCCGTGAGCTCCACCGCGACCCGGGCGACCGGCATGCCTGCCGGCCCGCCCCGGGCCGGGGGGCTCGCCGTGGAGACCGTCGGCCTGACCAAGCGCTACGGCCGTGCCGTCGGCATCGAGGACCTGGACCTGCAGGTCCGGGTCGGGGAGGTGTTCGGCTTCCTCGGCCCCAACGGCGCCGGCAAGACGACGACGATCCGGCTCCTGCTCGGCCTGATCCACCCCACCGCCGGGCGCGTCAGCCTGTTCGGGATGGACCTGGCCACGACCGGCCCCCGCATCCGGGCGCACCTGGGCTACGTCCCGGGCGACCTGTCGCTGTGGGAGCGGATGCACGGCCATGACGTGCTCGGCCACCTCGCACTGCTGCGCGGGGGCGTGCCCGACCGGGCCTGGCGCACGCTCGCCGAGCGCTTCGACCTCGACCTCGGGCCCCGGGTGCGGGAGCTGTCCAAGGGCAACCGGCAGAAGCTGGGGCTGGTCCAGGCGCTCATGCACGAGCCCGACCTGCTGGTGCTCGACGAGCCCACCACCGGGCTCGACCCGCTGGTCCAGGTGGAGTTCCACGCCGTCCTGCGCGAGCTCGTGGCGCGAGGGGCCACCGTGTTCCTCTCCTCGCACGTGCTCGCCGAGGTCGAGCAGGTCGCCGACCGTGCCGCGATCGTGGCCCGCGGCCGCCTCCTGGTCGAAGACGACATCGAAGCACTGCGGGGGCAGGCGCGGCGCCGGATCGAGCTGGACTTCCCCCAGGACGTGCCGCCGGGCCTGGCGGACGTCCCGGGGGTCGCCGACCTGCGGGTCGTCGGCGGGCGGGCCTCCTGCAGCGTCACCGGGTCGCTCACTGAGCTGCTGCGCCTGGCCACGTCCCACGGGGTGGTCGACGTGCACACGCACGAGCCCGACCTGGAGGACGCCTTCGTCGGCTACGTCTCCGCCGCCCCCGCAGCCGGGATGCCCGGCCCGGCACCCGCGGCGAGCCCGTCGTGAGGGCGTCGTGAGCGCCGCCGTCCAGCCGGCGATGCCGGCCACCACCGAGCACGAGCTGGTGACCCCGCGCGCCGGGCGGCAGGTGCTCGTGGTCTGCGGGCGCGCCCTGGCCGAGCGGTGGCACTCGCTGCTGGGGTGGGGCGCCGCGATCGCGCTGCTCAGTGTCCTGCAGCTGTCGGTCTACCCCTCGGTGGCCCGCTCCCAGAAGTCGATGCAGGACTTCCTGGCGCAGTACCCCGCGGGCCTGCGCCAGGCGTTCGGCCTCGAGGACTACGCCACCCCGGCCGGCTACGTCCACGCCGAGCTGTTCTCGCTCATGGTGCCGATCGTGCTCATCTCGGTCGCGGTCGGCGCCGGCTCGGCGGCCACCGCCGGCGAGGAGGAGCACGGCACGGCGGACCTGCTGTTCTCCCTGCCGGTGGCCCGGGGCGCGGTGCTGGCCGGCAAGGCGGCAGCGATGGTGCTGGGCGTCCTGGCCGTCGACGTCGTCCTGCTGCTCTCGTTGCTCCTCGGCTCCCCTCCGGTGGACCTGCACCTCGACACCGGGCACCTGCTGGCCGCCACGGCGCAGGTGAGCCTGCTCGGGGTGATGTTCGGCGCCCTCGCCCTGGCCGTCGGGGCGCTCACGGGTCGGCACGGGGCGGCCACGGGAGCAGCGATCGGCCTGGCCCTGCTGGCGTTCCTCGTGGAGACCCTGGGCCCCCTCGCCGACTGGCTGCAGCCGTGGCAGCGGTGGTCCCCGTTCCACTGGGCGCTGAGCAACCGCCCGCTCGCCCACGGCTTCGACACCGGCGGGGCGCTGGCCCTGGCAGCGCTCACGCTCGTGCTGCTGGCCGCCGCGACGCTGCTGCTGCACCGCCGGGACCTGCGGACGACCTGAAACCGTCCAGAACAGGGACCTTTGTACCCTTTTCGTCGCGACCCGAGGTCGCTAATCTCCCTTGGACACGAACGCGCCCGCCGCGTGCGGCGGGTTGAGGGCAGGGGTGCCACGAAGGACCCGCTCATGACGCTTGCCTCCGCCCACCAAGTCACCTACCACGACCTCGCCGACCTGATCCGCGAGGAGCGCCGCCACCTCAGCGACGTGACCGCGGTTCTCGTGCGCGAGGCCTACCCCGTCCGGTCCGCCGGCTCGGTCATCGCCTGCGTGCTGCGCTGCCGCGAGGAGCTCCTCCGCGCGGGCGTGCGCGCCGGCCTCGCCGACGCGGCCGAGACCATGGCCCGTCACCGGCTCGGCCTGCCCGGCCGCAGCTGAGCGGCCGCGGCCGAGCCGCCGCCGCTGAGCGGGCTCGACCCGCTGCACCCGGTATGCCGGGCGCCCACCTCCCGGCTGCCCCTCACCGCGGGCGGCGACCGGACCCACCCGCGTGCCGCGGGCATACCTGGCGGTCCTCGCGGCTCTCCCTGCCCTGGTCCTCGGCGCCGTCAGGACCTTCGTCTCTGGGGTGGTGCACCAGCCCCGACAAGGCTGAAGGCGACAGGCGACGACGCCCACGAGGAGGAGAACCAGATGCCCAAGACCGCTGCCCACCCCACCAAGCCGGCGCCCGGTTCGGCTCTCGCGCAACGACTTCGTGCGTTCGAGGACTTCCGGATGGGTTGGCCCCTTGGCGACCTCCTGAGCCACGAGCTGAGCGACCTGATGGAGCGCACCACCGGCATGATCCGGGTCGAGGAGACCACCGAGGGCGGGTTCCTCGTCGTCCGCGCCGAGCTGCCCGGCATCGACCCCGACAAGGACGTCCACGTCACCCTCGAGGACGACGTGCTGACGATCTCCGCCGAGCGCCGGGACGAGCGCACCGAGGAGAACGAGGGCAGCCGGCGCACCGAGTTCCACTACGGGAGCATGACCCGGCGGCTGCGGGTGCCGAGGGGCATCGACCCGGAGGCGATCGCCGCGACCTACCAGGACGGCATCCTCGAGGTGCGGGTGCCCGCGCCGGCGCCGACCGCCGAGACGCGGGAGATCACCGTCCACCGCGCGGGATCCTGACGATGCAGGGGCACAAGGGCGACCGTCTGGTCCTCGCCGCCAACCGGACCGAGGGCGCGGTGCGTGACGGGGAGATCATCGAGGTGCGCGGGGCCAACGGCGCCCCGCCCTACCTCGTGCGGTGGAGCGACGGGCACGAGGCCCTGGTGTTCCCCGGGCCGGACGCCATCGTTCATGCCCCGGACGAGGACCTGCACCACCGCGGCGGCACCGGTGCACCGGCGCAGCCGCGGACGCCGGTCAAGCAGTGGCGGGTGCAGATCTCGGTGTATGAGCAGGGCGACGACACGGAGGCCTCGGCGGTGCTGCTGGCCGGCCCGGGCGACCACTTCGCCACCCACGGGCACAGCCACCGGTCCGCCGAGGACGACCCGGCGACGACGATCGGTGACGAGGTCGCCGTCGCGCGGGCGCTGCGGCACCTCGCCGACACGCTGCTCGCGACGGCCGAGACGCAGATCGAGCACGCCACCGGCAAGGACGCCTTTGTCCGGCCGGTGTGAGCACGCGCAGGGCTGACCGATGATGGGCTGGGGTTGGGGCGGCGGCTGGTTCGGGCTGTGGCTCGGGCTGCTCCTGCTGCTCGGGGTGGTCGCCGCGGTGGTGTTCGCAGTCGTCGCCGCGACCGGTCACCCGCAGGCCGGGCCCCCGGTCGGCCCTTCGCCGCCACCCGGCCTGCCGGTCAGCGAGGCGGAGCGCATCCTGGAGGAGCGGTTCGCCCGCGGCGAGATCGACGCGGACGCGCTGGCCCGCGGACGGCAGGCCCTGCGCAACCGGTGACCCCGCAGCGACCAGTGTCCCGGGGCGACCGTCCTACGGGTGACGCCGCGGCGCGCGGTGGGCCTGGCCCTCCTCCTCCGCCCCGAGGTGGGTCGCCGCGAACACCGCGGCCTGCGTCCGGCGCTCCATGCCGAGCTTGGCCAGGACCGCGGTGATGTAGTTCTTGACCGTCTTCTCCGCGAGGAACATCGCCTCGCCGATCTGCCGGTTGGTCAGCCCCTCGGCGACGTGCTCGAGGATCCGGCGCTCCTGCGGGGTGAGCGTGCGCAGCCGCGGGTCGGCGCCCCGGTCCTCCTCCCAGCTGCGCTTGACCCGCTGGGCGACCGCGGGGTCGATGAGCTTCTCCCCCGCCGCGACCCGCCGGATCGCCTGGACGAGGTCCTGGCCCTTGATGTCCTTGAGCAGGTAACCGGCCGCCCCGGCCAGGATCGCGGTGGCGAGCGCGTCCTCGTCGTTGAACGAGGTCAGGATCAGCCCCTGGATGGAGGGGTCGACCGAACGCACGTCCCGGCACACGTCCAGCCCCGACCCGTCGGGCAGGCGGGCGTCGAGCAGCGCCACCTGGGGTCGCAGCGCCGGGATCCGCCGGGTCGCCTCCTGGGCCGAGCCGGACTCCCCGACCACCTCGATGTCGGACTCCATCTCCAGCAGCTCGCGGATCCCGCGACGGACGATCTCGTGGTCGTCGAGGAGGAACACCTTCACGGTCATGGCACTGCCCTTCGTGTCTGCCCTGCGTCCCATGATGAACCCGGCACCGGCTCCCCGTCTCCGTGCACGACGAGGACCGGGCACTGCGCGTCGTGCACGACGCCGTGCCCCACCGACCCGAGCACCAGGCTCGCCAGGTTGCCTCGCCCGCGGCTGCCCACGACGACGAGGGCCGCGCCGTCCGCGGCCTCCACGATCGCCCGGGCCGGCGGCCCGGTCACCACGCGGCCGGTCACGACGAGCCCGGTATGCCGTGCCGTCGCGCGGTCGCGCGCGGCCTCCACCACCTTCTCGGCGCGGCTGCGCTCCTCGCGGACCTGGTCGCTCTCGTCGCCGAGGACCTCCCAGAAGGCCGAGACCCAGGACTCCGGCGGTGGCCGCCAGGCACAGACCACGCGCAGGGGCGCGCCGGTCTCGGCGGCGACGTCCCCGGCAGCGTCGAGGGCGACCAGGGACGGCGGGGTGCCGTCGACGCCAACGGCAACGGGTGTCCCCGGCCCGGGGCGGCGCCGGCCGTCGCCGCGGACGACGACGACCGGGCAGCTGGCGTGCCCGCTGACCGCGAAGGCCACCGAGCCGAGCAGCGTGGAGGTGGCCGGGTCCAGGCCACGGCTGCCGACCACGACCAGGCCGACCTCGTGCGAGACCCGCACCAGCGCCTCGGCGGCGCCACCGAGCACCGCCTCGGTCGCCACGCGCAGCCCGGGGTGCTGGCGCAGCACATAGGCCGCGCCGTCCTGGGCCCGTCGCTCCGCCTCGGCGTAGCGGCCCTCCGTGCTCAGGGGTGCCCCGGTGAGCGCACCGGTCGGGAGGGCGAGGTGGTCGATCGCGCTGACGACGACGAGGGTCGAACCGCGCCGCGCCGCCTCGGCGGCGGCCCACTCGAGCGCGGCGAGGGCCGGCACGGACCCGTCGTAGCCGACGGCGACGTCACGGCGGGGGTCCTGGGCGGTCATCGCCGGGTCCTGGCGCCGGTCACGGCCGCTGGGCCGGCTCCTGGCCGGCGAGGGCGAGACCGCGGTCGTCCCCGGACCCCGGCCGCGGAGGGGTGACGACCAGCACGTCGCACGGCATCGCGTCGAGGACGCCGCGGCTGACCGAGCCTGCCACCAGCCCGGCCAGGCGGCCGCCGGCCTTGGTGCCGACGACGAGCAGGTCACCGCCGCGCGCCCGCATCAGCAGCGCGGTGACCGGGTCGTCGCGGGTGATCACCAGGCGTGATGGCACGCCCTCGGGCAGGGTGACCGAGCGCATGGCCTCGTGCACCCGGCGCCACCCCGCGGCCAGGTCGGCGCGGGCCCGGCCGGTGCCCGACGCGAGCGCATGGACCGCTACGAGGCGCGAGCCGCGGGCGGCGGCCTCCTGCGCCGCGACGGTGAAGATGCGGGCGCAGTCCCTGCCGGCGTCGAGCCCCACGAGCACCACGGACGGCTCGGCGTCCTGCGGCGGCGGCTGCGTGGGGGTGTCGGTGGCGACCATCACCGGGCAGCTGAACAGGCGGGCCAGCTCGGCGCTGGTCGAGCCCATCGAGAAGGCGAGCTGCCCGTGCACGCCGTGGCGGCCGAGCACCAGCAGGCCGGCACCGGCGGCGGCCGCCGCGGCCTCGGGCGCGCCGAGCTCCGGGGCGATGACCACCTGCGTGGGCAGCGTCGGGTCGATGTCCACGACCAGGGTGAGGGCCTGCTCGGCGACGGCCATGGCATCGGAGATCGCGTCGTCGGCCGCGCGGACGAGCAGCTGCAGCCGGTCCGGGCCGGCGCTCAGTGGCTCGGCCACGCTGAGCAGCACCAGGCCGGTGCCGCGACGGGCCGCCTCCCGGGCGGCCACGCGCACCGCCTGCCGGCTGTGCCACGACCCGTCACACCCGACGACGACCGTTCCCGGCAGGTTCACGTCCGGCTTCATGGCACCGCCCTCCGGGTGGGGCCCGCGCAGGGGGCACGGGTGGTCGCTCCCGATGCTCGTGGCCCGGCGGTGCTCGAGGTCAGGGCCTTTGGTCCCCGGGCCCCGGGACCTCTTTGCCGCAGCGTGCTCAGGCGGGGTCGGACTCGTAGAAGTGCGCGACGACCGCCTTGCGGGCCCGGCGGGCGGTGCGTCGGTAGGCCTCCGCCAGCTCGTGCCCGGTGGCCGCCCGGCGCCCGACGATCCGCCCGATCCCGTCGGCGTCGCGCAGGTCGCTGGGCAGGGAGTCCACCGGCCGGCCGCGCCACAGCACCGCTGCGTTGCGCAGCGCGGACGTGAAGGTCCACGCGCGTCGCAGCGCCTCGGCGTCCTCGGCCGGCAACAGCCCGGCCTCCTCGGCCGCCGCGAGCGCCTCGAGGGTGCCGGTCGTGCGCAGCCCCGGCACCTGGTAGGCGTGCTGCAGCTGGAGCAGCTGCACCGTCCACTCCACGTCGGACAGGCCGCCCAGGCCCAGCTTGAAGTGGGTGCGTGGGTCGCCGCCGCGGGGCAGTCGCTCGGACTCCATCCGGGCCTTCAGTGTCCGGATCTCGCGCACCGCCGGGTCCGGGATCCCGCCCTCGGGCCGGCGCAGCGGGTCGATGAGGGCCACGAACTCCTCACCGAGCGCCACGTCGCCGGCGACCGGGGCCGCACGCAGCAGTGCCTGCCGCTCCCAGGTCAGCGACCACCGCTCGTAGTAGGCCCGGTAGGAGGACAGGCTGCGGGCAAGCGGGCCGGCCTTGCCCTCGGGGCGCAGGTCGGCGTCGACGACGAGCTGGGGGTCCGGGCCGGCCGCGCCGAGCAGCCTTCGGACCTCCTGGACCACGGCGACGGCGGCCGACTGGGCCTCCTCCTCGCCGACACCCGGCTCGGGCTCGTGCACGAACATGACGTCGGCGTCGGAGCCGTAGCCCATCTCCCCGCCCCCGAGGCGGCCCATGCCGACCACCAGCAGCCGGGTGCCCAGCGGCCGGCCACGGTCGCCTTCCACCCGCGCGGTGGCCACGTCGAGGGCTGCCTGCAGGACCGCGGCGGTGAGGTCGGTCAGCGCCCTGCCGACCCCCGCGAGGTCCAGCTGCCCGGTGAGGTCCGCGACCGCGATACGGAAGAGCTCCTGGCGGCGCACGACCCGGGCGGCGTTCATCGCGTCCTCGGGGGTGGTGTGCCGCTTGACCGCGGCCCCCATCGTCGTGAGCAGCGCCTCCCGGCTGCGGGGGGTGAGCCCGCCCGCGTCGCCGAGGATCGCCACCGACTCCGGCGCCCGGGTGAGCAGGTCCGCGGCGAACCGGCTCCGGGCCAGGACGTGGGCGAGCCGCTCGGCGGCGCTGCCCTCGTCACGCAGCATCTTGAGGTACCAGTGGGTGGTGCCCAGGGACTCGCTGATCCGGCGGAAGGACAGCAGCCCGGCGTCGGGGTCCGCCTCGTCGGCGAACCACTGCAGCATCACCGGCAGCAGCGTGCGCTGGATCGCGGCCCGGCGGCTGACGCCGGTGGTGAGCGCCTCGAGGTGGCGCAGGGCGCCCGCGGGGTCGCGGAAGCCGAGCGCGCCAAGGCGCTCGACGGCTGCCTCCGGGGTGAGCCGGGAGTCGTCCGAGCTCAGCTTCGCGGCGGCGGTCAGCAGCGGGCGGTAGAACAGCCGCTCGTGCAGCCGACGCACCTCGCGGGCCTGCTGCTGCCACTGCGCCACCACGGACTTCGCCGGGTCGCGGCGGTGCCCGATGGCCCGGCCGAGCCGGCGCAGGTCGGGCTCGGCGGTCGGCATGAGGTGGGTGCGGCGCAGCCGGAACAGCTGGATCCGGTGCTCCAGCGTGCGCAGCAGGCGGTAGGACTCGTCCAGCACAGCAGCGTCATCCCGCCCGACGTAGCCACCGCGCGACAGTGCCGCGAGCGCCTCCAGGGTCGTGCCGGAGCGCAGCGTCTCGTCGGCCCGGCCGTGCACGAGCTGGAGCAGCTGCACGCTGAACTCCACGTCGCGCAGCCCGCCGGGCCCGAGCTTGAGCTGGCGGGGCGCCTCGGCGCTGGGCACGTGGTCCTCGACCCGGCGGCGCATGGCCTGCACGTCCTCGACGAAGTGCTCCCGGCTCGCGGCCTGCCAGACCAGCGGCTGCACCGCGTCGAGGTAGGCCTGGCCGAGGGCGGGGTCACCGGCGACGGGGCGGGCCTTGAGCAGCGCCTGGAACTCCCACGTCTTGGCCCAGCGCTCGTAGTAGTGCCGGTGGCTGGCCACGGTCCGCACCAGCGGGCCCTGCTTGCCCTCGGGTCGCAGCGCCGCGTCGACCGGCCACAGGGTCCCCTCGGGGGTGGAGGCCGAGCAGGCCCGCATGAGCCCGGTGGCCAGCTGCGTGGCGTAGGCCAGCGCCGCGTCCTCGTCGGCGCCCTCGGCCGGCTCGGCGACGAAGATGACGTCGACGTCGCTGACGTAGTTGAGCTCCCGGCCGCCGGCCTTGCCCATCCCGATGACGGCGAACCGGCACCCGGGGTCCTCCCCGTCGGCCTCCTCGCGGGCGATCGCCAGCGCCGCCTCCAGCGAGGCCGCGGCGAGGTCGGCCAGCGCCTGTGCCGTGAACGGCAGCTCGACCACCGGGTCGTCGGCGGTCAGGTCCAGGGCGGCGATGCCGAGCAGCTCGCGGCGGTAGGCCACCCGCAACGCGTCGTATGCCGTCCGCGCACCGCGGTCGGTCACGGCCGCCACCATGGCGGCGCGCCGCTCATGCGGTCCGCGCCGGCGGGCGTGCGCGGCATACGTCCAGTCCCCGGGGTGGCTGACGACGTGGTCGACCAGCGCCGAGGACGCGCCGAGCAGGGCGAGCAGCCGGTCGCGGCCGGGCCCGGCGTGGCGCAGGGCGGCGACCAGCTCGCGCACCTCGGGGCTGCCGTCCTCGTGGTCGGGGTCGGTGGCGCGCAGGGCCTCCATCAGCCGGACCAGGCCCAGCAGGGCCAGGTCGGGGTCGGCGACGGCACCGAGAGCGTCGGGCAGGCCGTCCTCGAACACGTCGTCGAAGGGGTCGGTCAGCCCGGCCAGCGCGGGGTCGGCGAGCAGCGTCCCGGCGCGCTCCGGCTCGGCGAAACCCAGCCGCGCCAACGTCCCTGTGCGGCTGGTGGCGCGCGACGAGGTGCTCACGCGCCCAACCTACCCAGCGGCCGGCCCAGCCCGGCACCGCCCCGCAACGAGGGAAGGCCCACACCCCTGCGGGTGTGGGCCTTCCGGAGACCGCGCGGCGTCAGTGCGCCGGGCGTGTGACGGTGAGGTGCACGGTCCCGCCCGGCTCGACGGTGACCGGGGTGGCCGAGGCCTGGTCGGTGCCGCCGTACCAGAAGGTCTCCCCGGTCTCCCAGTTGTCGAAGCGCAGCACCAGCGGAGCCTGCGGCATGCCGGCGATGCTGAAGGTGCCGCCCTTGCCGTCGTACCACCCGCCGGCGCCGTACTGAACCGCGGTCGACTTCCCGGAGAACACGCTCACGTCGAAGGTGTCGGCGACGGGAGCGCCACTGGCGTCCACGACCGTGCCCGTGAGCGTGCCCGCCGGCTTCATGGTGAAGTCCGCCTGGGCCGCACCCCGCTTGGGCAGGTGGACCGCGGTGGCCCCGTCGGCGGTGGGAGCGCCGCCGCTCCAGACCGGTGCCCACCGGCCCTGCAGGTCCCACGCGACCAGCGTGGTGGAGGTGCCGGAGAGGTCGGTGAGCTCGTAGCGCCCGTCCGCGTCGGTGATGTCGTGGTTGCCCTCCGGGCCGCCGGCCCGCGGGGAGTACTCGGTCCCGACGATGACGCCCTCGAGCGGGTTGCCAGCGGCGTCGGTGACCCGGCCGGCGGCCACTCGGCCGGCGATCAGGCGCAGGTCCTTCAGCGCGGTGGTGCCGCCGGGGCTCAGACGGAAGACCCTGGCTCGCTGCTGCGTGGCGGCGTGGTAGGCCCAGGTGTCGTTGCCCCAGGCCCCGCCCACGACAAGGGTCACCCTGGTCGGAGGCACGCCGGTGAGCGTGTAGGTCCCGTCGGCACCGGTGCACCCGCCCGAGGTCGGCAGGTAGGTCTGGGTCCGCCCGAGGTAGGGCTGCGGGCAGCGGTTGGCGACGGGGTTGCCGGCGGCGTCGACGACGCGGCCGGTCATGGTCGCCCCGCGCGGGACGACGAGGTCGTATGCCGTGACCGCGGCGGCCGCGACGGTGACCGGCTTCGCGCCGGTCTCGGTCCAGGACCCGCCGGACCAGATCGAGGGGTAGGCCGGGTTCTGGCTCTGGAAGTCGACGGTGTAGCTGCCCGGAGACAGCTCGGCGGAGTAGTGCCCGTCCGCGTCGCTGCAGGCCCAGATCCACTGGTCGGAGGTGGGCACCGTGGCGCACAGGTCGCTGACCGGCTGGCCCTGGTCGTCGGTCAGCGTGCCCGCGATCCCGCTGGCCGGCGGCAGGGCCACACGGCCGAGGTCGGCGCCCGCGTCGAGCGTCGCGTGGTAGGTCGTGGCGTGCTCGCGGTCAGTGGCGTCCGGCGCCCAGACCGAGCGCGTGCCGTCCGTGACGTGGACGACGAGGTCACCGACCGGGACCGTCGCCGTCAGGTCCCCGTCCACGGAGGAGGTGCCCTGGTAGACCGGCTCGTCCGAGCCGGGCCGGAACGCCTCGACCGTGGCGCCCTCGACCGGGTGGCCGTCGGAGTCCACGAGCGTGCCGGTCATGGCGCCTGCCCGCTCGAGGGCGAAGTCGGCGGTGCCCGGGGCCGTCAGCAGGTCGGCGTGGTCCCAGGTGTAGTGGCCGGTGGCGTACTGCGCGACGTAGTCACCGCCATAGGCCTGGACGCGGTATGCCAGGTCGGCGTTGGGCACGTCCAGGCTGTAGCGGCCGTCGGAGTCGACGCAGCCCGAGGCCGTGCCGTCCCAGTTCTCGTCGGTGGCCTGGACGCAGGCGTCCGTGACCGGTGCACCGGTCACCGCGTCGACGACGCGCCCGCTCAGCGTTGCGGTGGCGGCCAACGCCGGGGCGGTGACCCCGAGCGCGGAGCCGGCCAGGAGTGCCGCACACAGCAGGGTGCGGGCAGCGCGAGATGGCAAGTGGACCCCCCTTGGTGAATTCGGGCAATCCGCCCGAATGTCAATGAAACCGGGCGAAATCTAGGGCCGGTGGAGCGTGGTGCGCAATGCCCTTTGCCGAAAACCTGCCGAGGCCGGTCCCCGCAGGCGCCGGGACCGGCCTCGGCAGGGCTGGACCGCGGTCAGAGCCGGGGCAGGTAGCGCTCCAGCTCGAACGGCGTGACCTGGTTGCGGTAGTCGTCCCACTCGGCCCGCTTGTTGCGCAGGAAGAAGTCGAAGACGTGCTCCCCCAGCGCCTCGGCGACCAGGTCCGAGCGCTCCATCAGCGCGATGGCCGAGTGCAGCGAGGTCGGCAGCGGCTGGATGCCCATGGCCCGGCGCTCGGCATCGGTGAGGGTCCACACGTCGTCCTCGGCCTCGTCGGGCAGGTCGTAGCCCTCCTCGATGCCCTTGAGACCGGCGGTGAGCAGCACCGCGAACGCCAGGTAGGGGTTGCACGCCGAGTCCAGCGAGCGCACCTCGATGCGGGTGCTCTGGCCCTTGGACGGCTTGTACATCGGCACGCGGATCAGGGCGCTGCGGTTGTTGTGCCCCCAGCAGATGTATGCCGGTGCCTCGCCGCCGCCCCACAGGCGCTTGTAGGAGTTGACCCACTGGTTGGTCACCGCGGTGATCTCGGCGCCGTGGCGCAGCAGCCCGGCGATGAACTGCCGTCCGACCTTGCTCAGCTGGTAGGGGGCGCCGGCCTCGTAGAAGGCGTTGCGGTCACCCTCGAACAGCGACAGGTGGGTGTGCATGCCCGAGCCCGGCTGGTCGGTCAGCGGCTTGGGCATGAACGAGGCGTAGATGTCCTGCTCGAGCGCGACCTCCTTGATGACCGTGCGGAACGTCATGATGTTGTCCGCGGTCGACAGGGCGTCGGCGTAGCGCAGGTCGATCTCGTTCTGCCCCGGGCCCATCTCGTGGTGGCTGAACTCCACCGAGATGCCCATGTTCTCCAGCATCGTGATCGCCGCGCGGCGGAAGTCGTGGGCGGTCCCGTGCGGCACGTGGTCGAAGTAGCCGCCCTGGTCCACCGGCACCGGCGGCTCGCCCTTCTTCACCGGCCGTTCGAAGAGGAAGAACTCGATCTCGGGGTGGGTGTAGAAGGTGAACCCGAGGTCGGCGGCCTTGGACAGCGCCCGCTGCAGCACGTGCCGGCTGTCGGCGAAGCTGGGCGAGCCGTCGGGCAGTGTGAGGTTGCAGAACATCCGCGCGGTGCCGGGGTTCTCCCCACGCCACGGCAGCACCTGGAACGTGCTGGGGTCTGGCTTGGCCAGCATGTCCGCCTCATAGACGCGCGCAAAGCCCTCGATCGCGCTGCCGTCGAAGCCGATCCCCTCGGCGAAGGCACCCTCGAGCTCGGCCGGTGCGACGGCCACCGACTTGAGCGTGCCGAGCACGTCGGTGAACCACAGCCGCACGAAGCGGATGTCGCGCTCCTCGATGGTGCGGAGGACGAACTCCTGCTGACGATCCATGGTGACGATCCTGCCTCAGATGCGTTTCCGATGTGTTACGGACACGGCCGGCGGCTCAGCGCCGCAGGACGGCCTGGGCGGCGTTGTGGCCCGGGATCCCGCTGACCCCACCGCCACGGCGGGCCCCTGCCCCCGCGAGGAGCACCTTGTCGTATGCCGTCTCCACGCCCCAGGTGCCCACCTCACCGTCGGTCTCGGCCCAGGGCCACTGCAGCGAGCGGTGGAAGATGTTGCCCGCCGGCAGGCCCAGGTCGGCTTCGAGGTCCAGCGGGGTGCGCGCCTCCAGGCACGGGTTGCCCTGGCCATCGCGCAGCAGGACGTCCTCGATCGGTTCGGCGAGAACGGAGTTCAGCGACCGCAGGGTCGCCGCGAGGGCCTCCTCGCGGCGCGCGTCGTTGTCCTCGCGGAACAAGCGGGCCGGCATGTGCAGGCCGAAGAGGGTCAGGGTCTGGGCGTCGCTCGCGGCGAGGTCGGCGCCGAGGATGCTGCGGTCGGACAGGCTGTGGCAGTAGATCTCGCACGGCGGCAGCTGCGGCACCTCGCCTCGGGCTGCCGCGGCATACGTCTGCTGGAGCTGCTCCCATCCCTCGTTGATGTGGAACGTCCCCGCGAAGGCGCCGGCCGGGTCGACGGCCCCGTCGCGCAGACGTGGCAGCCGCGAGAGCAGCATGTTGACCTTGAGCTGGGAGCCCTCGGGGGCCTCCTCGGTCTCCACCGGCGCCGCGCCCGTCGCGGCCAGCAGCCGGTTGAGGACCACGGGGGCGACGTTGGCCAGGACCGAGCCGGAGGCGGTCACCTCGTGCTCGCGGCCGTCGGCCCCCTGCCAGGTGACCGTGCCGTCGGGGTCCAGCGCCACGACGTCGGCGCTGGTGGTCAGCGTGGCCCCGGCGTCGGAGGCGGCCCGGGCCAGCGCGCCGGTGACCGCGCCCATGCCGCCGACCGGGACGTCCCAGTCCCCCGTGCCACCACCGATGAGGTGGTAGAGGAAGCAGCGGTTCTGGGCCAGCGACGCCTCGTCGAGGTCGGCGAACGTGCCGATCAGTGCGTCGGTGGCGACGATCCCGCGCACGGTGTCGTCCGCGAAGGTGTCGCGCAGGACCTCGCCCAGCGGGCGCTCCACGACGGCGGACCACAGCTCGTCGTCCGCGACGAGGGCGCGCACGTCCTCCGCCGCGCGCAGCGGCTCCAGGACGGTCGGGAACATCCGCTGCGCCAGGTGGTGCATCCGGCCGTAGAACCGTTGCCACTGCTCGTGTTCGGCGTCCGAACCGGTCAGCGCGCGGAACGCCGCCCGGGTCGCCGCATCGTCACCGTTGTCGACCAGCAGACCCCGCTCGGGGGCGGTCGGCACCGGCGTGAACGAGGAGAACCGGCGCCGCACCAGGTCCAGGCCCAGGCCGAGTTCGGCGATGATCTGCCGCGGCAGGAGCGAGACCAGGTAGGAGTAGCGCGACAGGCGGGCGTCCACCCCGGGGAAGGCCCGCGCCGAGACGGCGGCACCCCCCACGTGGTCGGCCCGCTCCAGCACGAGCACCCGCCGGCCGGCACGGGCGAGGTATGCCGCGGCCGTCAGCCCGTTGTGCCCGGCACCGATGATCACGTCGTCGTAGCTCACGAGCGCGACCCTAGGCCGTGACGGCCCGGTCGCGCTCGGCCATCCCGCACCCCGGCCACCCCCGACCCCCCACCGCAGTCGCCGCGTCCCGACGCCGTCCCGGCCGCCGGACGAGGGGTCGGCACCACGGCTACCCGTGGGTAACATCGGTTCGTGGCCGACTCGTTCTTCACCCCCACCGACGACCAGCACACGTGGCAACCCACCCGGGCGACGGTCGGGCCCTGGGCCCCGACCATGCAGCACGGGGGCCCGCCGTCGGCGCTCGTCGTCCGGGAGGCCGAACGGCTAGGGGCGGCCGCGGCCGAGGGACCGGTGGACGCACTGCGGGTGAGCCTGGACTTCTTCGGGCCGGTCACCACCGACCCCGTCCACGTCAGCGGGGAGGTCGTGCGGGCCGGGCGCAGCGTCACCCTCGTCGACGTCCGCCTCGAGCAGGACGGCCGGACCGCGCTGCGGGGCAGCGTGTGGCTGGTCCGCCGCGACACCGAGGGCGCCACCCCTGTCGTGCCCGGACCGGAGTCCGGCCTGCCCGGCCCCGAGGACCTGGCCCCGTTCGAGGTGGGGCACTTCCCCTACATCGAGCACTTCGACTGGCGCGTCATCCTCGGCTCCACGACCCAGCCCGGGCCGGCCCAGGTGTGGGCCCGCCCACTGGTGCCCCTCGTCCCCGGGGAGGAGCCGACCGGCCTGCAGCGCGCCGTCCTGATCGGGGACTCCGGCAGCGGCGTGTCCGCCGAGCTCGACTGGAGCGACTGGTCCTTCGTCAACGTCAGCCTCGACGTGCAGCTGCTGCGCCCGATGGGCGCCGACTGGCTGCTGCTGGACGCCCGGACCCGGCTGGCCGGCACGGGCACCGGCCTGACCCTGACCACCCTGCATGACCGCGCCGGGGTCGTCGGGCACGTCGGCCAGAACCTCGCGGTGGGCCGAAGGGGCTGACCCCACCCCCGAGTGGGACGAATCACCACAAACGCGACATACTCACGCGACGCACATCACGGTGGATGACAGGGGTTCTCTCGTGCAGGTTCCAAGCTGGTCGCGCCTTCGGCTGCCCTCCCTCTCCCGGATCAGGGTCCCGGCCGGGTCACCGATCCGCGTCCCGGACCTGTCGCGGCTGCGCCTGCCGAGCGCGTCCCCGCTCGCCGTCCCGGGCTGGATGCTCACGCCCCAGGGCAAGCTGGCGTGCGTCCTCGCCGTGAGCCTGCTCGGCGGCGCCATGGGCGGCGCTGCCGTCGTCGCGTTCACCCGCCCGCACACCGCCGAGACCGCGCACTTCTCCCCTGTCCCCGTCCCGGTCAGCAGCACCTCCACGACGACGCCGGCCCGGCCGAAGCACCACCGGCCGACACCGACCATGACCCCGACCGCGACGGTCGCCACGACCCGGCACACCCGCCAGGCGACCCCCGAGGCCACGAGCAGCCACTCCGCCGAGCCGACCACCGCTCCCGCGCCGCGGCCGACCACCCACCCGTCGCCGTCGCCGAGCCCGAGCACCACGACCCACGGGCCGCTCATCCCGCTTTTCCCCTAGAGCCGCACCTGCCCGCCAAGCCCCTGGGGCTGTGAGGGCACCGGCGCGGCCGGAACCGGCCTGCGGCCAGCAACCGCACGGCATACCGACGCACGACACTGGCCCCCGGGGAGCACCCCGGGGGCCAGTGTCGTTGGTGTGACGCCTACTTCGCGAAGGTCACCCAGACGGTCATGTCGTCACCGTTCTTGCTGGTGTCGGCCACCGTCATGCGGGTGCCCGTGCCGGCCACCTGCACCGAGCTCCACGGGTTGTCCGCGGACCAGTAGCGCATCGGGTCGGAGTCGTCGAAGGACGGGATCGCCTTCTGCGGGGCGATCGTCAGCGGGACACCGTTGCGGTGGAAGGTGACCTCGTCGGTCGCCTCCTGGCCGAAGGTGGCGTCCCACGGCTGACGCCGGTTGCCCAGCTTCACGCCGTCGGCGAACTTCACCGGGGTGGGCCGGGCGTCGACCTGCAGGACCTGGCCGTGGCCGGGGTGCACCGAGGTGTTGTTGTCCTCGTACTCACCGTCGACGTAGCTGACGAGCAGGCCGTTCTGGTACGGGAAGCGCTCGACCCAGTCGGGGCGGGTGTTGCCGTAGCCGAAGTTGTACGGACCGGTCTTCAGCGTGGCGTCGTAGCCGGCATAGTTGCGGTTCTCCGCGAGGTAGAACTGCGGGACGGAGGCGTCGGTGGAGCCACCCATGCGGGTGAACCCGTTGGCGGTCCAGCCGTTGTCGCCGTTCTCCACGTTGTCGGTGAGCACCGGCAGGCCGTTCGCGGAGACGACGACGTCATCCAGGAACGGGCCCTTCTGGTGCACGCCGCCGTCGGTGGCGTAGCGGAAGCGGAACTGGACCTTCTGGCCCGCCCACTTCGACAGGTCGTAGCTCAGCGTGGTCCAGTCGGCGCTGGTGCCGGTGACCGGCGCGCCGGCGTCGGCCCAGGTGGCCCCACCGTCGGTGGACACCTCGCCGTAGAGGAAGTCGTAGCCATCCTCGATGTCGTACCACGCGGCCGTGCTCAGCGACGCGGTCGTCGCGGTGGTCAGGTCGATGGTGCGGGTCAGCGTGGTGTTGAGGTTGTCCGCCGAGCCACCCCACCACTCGGTCGCACCCGAGTGCGGCGTGTTGTACTCGGTGTGGACGTTCTTGTCCGGCAGGTTGACCAGGATCGCCTGGGGCGTCTTCTTGCCGTCACGGTCGGCCGGGCCGAGCTTGACCTTGGTGTTCGTGCCGTAGTTCACCGTCTGGTAGTCCAGCCAGCCCAGCTGCAGCTTCTCCCACGCCGCCTCGTAGCCCGGCTTGGTGCCGATCGAGTCGGTGCCGTCGTTGAGCCACGAGCCGCCGCTCATGATGGTCCAGAAGCCGGTACCGTTGTCACCGCCGGCGGTGTCGTAGAGGTCTGGCAGGCCGAGGTCGTGGCCGAACTCGTGGGCGAAGACGCCGAGGCCGCCGTTCTCCGGCTCCGTGGTGTAGTCGCCGATCCAGATGCCGGAGTCACCCAGCGGGACACCGCCGAGCAGGTTGCCGGACGGGCCGGTCTTGCCGGCGTTGTTGGAGAACGCGTACCAGCGGTGCGACCAGATGGCGTCGGTGCCCTGGGCGCCGCCGCCGGCCTCCTCGCCCTCACCGGCGTGGATCGCCTGGAAGTGGTCGATGTAGCCGTCGGGCTCGTTGAAGTTGCCGTCGCCGTCGTAGTCGTAACGGTCGATCTTGTCGAACTGGCTCAGGTACGCCTTGATCTGGTCGGGGGTCTTGCCCTGCTTGACCTGGTCGGCGTACCACGCCTGCGCGGTGTCCTTGATGTAGTTCCAGTAGCCGTCGGCGTTGTTCTTGGCGCCGTAGCGGGCCTCGTTGTAGGGGACCTGGACCCAGTCGCTGACGTCGCCCTTGGCGAGGAACCGGCCGTTGGACTGCTTGGTGTAGAAGTCCTTGAAGGAGTTCGTGTCCCCGAACATCATGTCCAGGTAGTGCTGGCGGTTGAAGTCCTTGGACCAGTACGTCGAGTTGTCGTCGGTGCTGTTGCCGTCCCACACCCGGTCGGGCGAGGGGATGGTGTTGTGCACCGGGCCGGCCGTCCCGCCGTAGGTCGGGCTGACCTGCGTGCCGAAGTCGGTCAGCACCGTGAAGATCGACTCCTCACGGTTGACGTCGTACTGGACGAACTTGTCCTTCTTGCCGTGCTTGCCCTTGGGCACCCGGATGACCCGGTGGCCGCCCCGGGTCTCGAGGGTCGCCTCGCCCTTGACGAGCTTCTTGACCGCCTCCTCGCGCAGCGTCTGCTGCTGCTCCCCCATGGGGCTGCTGAGGTTGTCCTGCTGGTGGGTCGAGCTCTGCGGCTCGGGGTCGGCCTGCGCCGGGATCGCCTGCGCGGGTGCCTGCACGGTGGCCATGGCGACGGCGGCAACAGCCACCCCCGACAGGACACTCCAACTGCGTCGTCTCACAAATCCTCCTGGGAGTCCCCACATACGTGCGCGCTGTTCTGGACGCACAAGTGGGGATGCTCACACCTAACGCACAGGGAAGGGACAGGTGACAGGCAAAGACTTCGACAAGGTTGCGTCAGCCAGAGGTATGCCGTTGGCAAAGTCGCCGGGCCCCTCTAACACCCGCGCGGGCCGGCTCACCGGGCTTCGCGCAACGATCCGGTGACGACGATCCCGGCGGCGGCCGCGCGCCGGCACCGGGTCACCGCGCACTAGGCTCCAGCCATGGCGCAGATGCGACTTGCCCTGGCCCAGGTCAATGCCACCGTGGGGGACCTCCCCGGCAACGCGCGGGCGGTGCGGGACTGGAGCGCGAGGGCCCTGGCACAGGGCGCCCACCTGGTCGCCTTCCCCGAGATGATGGTGACCGGCTACCCGGTGGAGGACCTCGCCCTGCGGCGCTCGTTCGTCGACGCCTCCCGAGCCACCGTCGAGCAGCTGGCCCGCGACCTCGCCGCCGACGGGCTGGGCGACCTGCCGGTCGTGGTCGGCTACCTGGACCGGGTCCCGGAGGGCTACAGCGACCGCGACCCGGGGCGGGACCTGCCGCAGAACTGTGCCGCCGTGCTGCACCAGGGGCAGGTCAGGGCCCGGTATGCCAAGCACCACCTGCCGAACTACGGCGTCTTCGACGAGGCGCGGATCTTCGCCCCCGGCCGGGACCTCACGGTCGTGCGGGTCGGTGACATCGACGTGGCCATCGCCATCTGCGAGGACCTGTGGCAGGAGGGCGGGCCGGTCTCGCTGACCCGGGACGCCGGCGCCGAGCTGCTGCTGGTCATCAACGGCTCGCCGTACGAGGAGGACAAGGACGACACCCGGCTGGAGCTGGCCTCCCGGCGCGCGGCCCAGGCCGGCTGCACCCTGGCCTACCTCAACCTGGTCGGCGGCCAGGACGACCTGGTCTTCGACGGCGACTCGGTCGTGGTCAGCGCCGCCGGACAGGTCCTCGCCCGGGGCCGGCAGTTCGAGGAGCAGCTGCTCGTCGTCGACCTCGACCTCGAGGAGAGCACGGTCGACCCGCTGGCGGGCCTGCCCGCCGGGGTGCAGCACGTGGTCCTGTCCGAGACCCCCGTCGAGCCCTACGAGCCGGCGCCGATCTCCCTGCCGCCGCGGCTGGACCCGGTGGGCGAGGTCTACTACGCCCTGACGCTGGGGCTGCGGGACTACGTGCGCAAGAACGGCTTCCGCTCGGTCCTGCTCGGGGTCTCCGGCGGCATCGACTCCACGCTCGTGGCGACCATCGCGGCCGACGCGATCGGCGGCGAGAACGTCGTCGGGGTGAGCAACCCCAGCAAGTACTCCAGCCAGCACTCCCGGGACGACGCGGCCGAGCTGGCCGCCAACCTCGGCCTCGACTACCGGGTCATCCCGATCGAGCCGATGGTCAGCGCGTTCCTCGACAACGTGAAGCTCAGCGGGGTGGCCGAGGAGAACCTCCAGGCCCGTGTGCGTGCCCTGGTCTGGATGGGCCTGTCCAACCAGGAGGGCCACCTGGTGCTGGCCAACAGCAACAAGAGCGAGCTGTCCGTGGGCTACTCGACCATCTACGGCGACAGCGTGGGCGGCTTCGCGCCGATCAAGGACGTGCCCAAGACGATGGTCTGGGAGCTGGCCCGGTGGCGCAACGCCGAGGCGCTGCGCCGGGGCGAGAAGCCGCCGATCCCGGAGAACACCATCACCAAGGCGCCCTCGGCCGAGCTGCGCCCGGGCCAGGTCGACCAGGACTCGCTGCCGCCCTACGACCTGCTCGACGCGATCCTCGACCGCTACGTCGAGGGCGCCGAGGGCCGGGCCCAGCTCATCGCCGACGGCTACCCCACGGCGGTCGTCGACAAGGTCGTCTCCCTGGTGGACCGCGCGGAGTGGAAACGGCGCCAGTTCGCCCCGGGGACGAAGATCACCGCCCTGGCCTTCGGCCGCGACCGCCGCCTGCCCATCACCAGCCGGTGGCGGGAGCAGGACTCGTGACCTCTAGCCTGACCACCCCCGCTTCCCCCCGCACCAAGGAGTCTGGTCGATGAGCGAGCAAGCCCCATACGGCACCGGCCCCGGCACCTCCGGCGACCCGGCCCCGGGCGCGACCGCCCTCAAGCGCATCCGCATCCCGCACCTGCAGGCGATGAAGGAGCGCGGCGAGCGCTGGGCGATGCTCACCGCCTACGACCAGTACGCCGCGGAGATCTTCGACGCGGCTGGCATCCCCGTGCTGCTGGTCGGCGACTCCGCCGGGAACAACGTCTACGGCTACGAGACGACGCTGCCGGTCACGGTGGACGAGCTCATCCCGCTGGTGCGCGCGGTCAGCCGCGCCGCCCGGCACTCCCTCGTCGTGGCCGACCTGCCCTTCGGGTCCTACCAGGGCAGCCCGCAGCAGGCCCTGGAGACCGCGACCCGGTTCATGAAGGAGGGCCTGGCCCACGCGGTCAAGCTCGAGGGCGGCAAGCACGTCGTGCCGGCCGTCGAGCTGCTCACCCAGGCCGGCATCCCGGTCATGGCCCACGTCGGGTTCACCCCGCAGAGCGAGCACGCCCTCGGCGGCTACCGGGTCCAGGGCCGCGGCGACAGCGCCGACTCCCTCGTGCAGGACGCCTGCGAGCTGGAGAAGGCCGGCGCCTTCTCGATCGTCATGGAGATGGTGCCCGCCGAGGTGGCCGCGCGGGTGACCGAGGTCCTGCACATCCCCACCATCGGCATCGGCGCCGGCGCCGAGTGCGACGCCCAGGTGCTCGTGTGGCAGGACATGGCCGGCCTGCGCGGCGGCAAGGCGCCGCGCTTCGTCAAGCGCTACGCCGACCTGCGCACGGTGCTCAGCGACGCCGCCCGCGCATACGCGGACGACGTCGCCAAGGGCACCTTCCCCGACGCGGAGCACTCATTCCAGGACTGAGGCCGTGACCTCGACGCCCACGCCCGCCGGCACCACGGCGGGCGTGGGCGTCGCCGTCTCCGCGGCCGTCTCCGGTGGGGTCTCCGGCCGGAACAGGCTGCGGCGCAACGTGATCGCCAGGTAGGCCACCGAGGCGAGGGTCACGACCGCCATCGTGGTGAAGATGGCCCGGTAGCTGACGAGGCTGACCAGCCCGGCGCCGAGCGCGATGCCCATGGTCTGCGGCGCGCCGAGGACGGCGTCCGTGGCCGTGGAGACCCGGCCCATGAGCCGGCCCGGTGTGCGCCGCTGCATCAGGGTGGTGAAGCCGATCAGGACCACGGGGATGGACCAGCCGAGCGCCACCACCGACACCATGACCACCCCCAGGGACGGGGCCAGGGCGACCCCGGCCTGACCGGCTGCCAGGGCGACGAGGGCCAGGGTGAGGGCCCCGGCCTCGCTCGTCCGGCGCACCACCCTCGGCGCGGTCAGGCCGCCGACGACGGCGCCGACGCCCTGCACCGTCAGGACCACGCCCACGAACTCCACCGGCCTGCCGAAGGCGTCGATGACCGCGAAGACGGTCGACTCGCTGAACCCGAGCACGGTGACGGTCAGGGCCAGCGCGACGAGGATGTGCCGCAGCACCGGCTCGCGCCACAGGTGGCGCATGCCCTCCGTCATCTCGTGCCGCCAGTGCTGCTCGCCGCGCTCCGGCGTAGCCTCGCCCACCCGGACGCGGGCGATGACGAGCGCGGCGACGAGGAAGGAGAGGGCGTCCAGCGCAGCGACCGCTCCCCCACCGACCGCGGCGAACAGTGCCGCGCCCACGAGCGGCCCCACGAGCCGGAAGCCCTCCTTGGTCGTGGTCAGCGCGGAGTTGGCGTCGACGAGCTGCTCCTCGGGCAGGAGCTCCTTGAGCAGGCCGTTGACTCCGGCCGGCAGCACGACGAAGGAGACGCCGTAGAGGAACGCCACCACCCAGACCAGCCACACCTGGCTCGCGTCACGGACGAGCAGCAACGGCACCACCACCAGCGCCGAGGCCACGTTCCCCCAGATCAGCAGCGGGCGCCGCCGGACGCGGTCGACATACATCCCGAACACCGGCGCGACCAGTGACGGCGCGACCACGCAGAGGAAGGTGAGGCCGGCCATCGCGTTGGAGCCGGTCAGCGACTTCACCCACATGCTCAGCACGATGAGCATGAGCGAGTCGCCGAGCATGCTGGTCGCCAGTGCGGCGAACAGCGGGGTGAAACCGTGGTGCGAGAACGCCTTGCGCATGTCAGCTCCCCTTCTCGGAGGTGTCCGCCGGCGGGTATGCCGGGATCCCCCAGGCCATGAACGCGCAGACCCGCGCGCCCTCCGGTCGCCGGCTCGGGTCCTCGAGCCGGTCCATCTTCGACAGCAGCAGCTCCGCGACCTGGTCGTTGATCTCGGTGAGCTCCTCCGCGGTGAGCCAGAGCATCGACTGGGTCGAGGAGGACGCGTCACGCCACTCCTGCGGCTCCTGGCTGCGTCGCTCCTGTGCCCGCACGAAACGGTCCACCTCGCGGTCCAGCACCACCCGGGTCAGGGCCCGTCCGGCCACCAGCGCCTCGGCGGCGCCTTCGTCCTCGTCCCACCGCATGCCGCGGTGGGTGGCCCTCCAGGGTCGCTGGCGCCCCGTGCCACCCTCGGCCTCGGCGACGAACCCGTGCTCGGCGAGCTTGCGCAGGTGCCACGAGCAGTTGGCCGGGCTCTCCCCCAGCCGCTTCCCGAGCTCGCTGGCCGTCATCGGACCCTCGAGCATGAGCGCCTCGAGGATGTTCATGCGGAGCGGGTGGGCGATCGCGCGCAGCTCACGCGCGTCGGTCAGGGTGCGAGGTTCGTGGACCATGCATCGAAAGTACTCTTTCGAAAGACTTCTTGCAATAGCTCCCGCCGAACTCGACCAGGCTGCCCTTCAACCAACAGCGACGGGGCGGCACCGTCCAGCTCGGCCACGTGGCGGAGCCGCCGCCTCAGCAGCGCCCTGCCGGCCATGCTCGCCCCCGCCCCGTCGGCGCAGGCGACCAAGCCCGGGAGCGGCAGCGTCTTCATGGTCAACCTGGTCCAGTCCAGCGGCGACGAGTCACTCACCGACCACGGCGACTCCGACGCGGCCGTGCCCGCCAGCGCCTACACCACCGTGGCGCTGCGCAACCTCGACGGCTCGGGCTACCTGTCCGCAGGTGGGCCAACGTGCGCACCAACACCGGCCACGCGGTGCACGCCCGCGCACGCGCCTGGGACACCACGCTGGTCGACAGCCAGTTCGACTACCCCCCGGACACATCGTTCTCGGCCGGCGCGAAGGCGACGTGACTCAAGGCCAAGGCCCGCGACGGCAGGAAGGCCGCGGACCTGGTCCGGGCACGCCTTGCCGCGCGCGGGACATCACGTTCTGAGCCCACGCATCCCGTCACCTACGCCGTCAGGGTGACGGCGCGCAATACCGCGAGGATCACGTCCCCGACCGCCGCCCACCACGGGGGGGCAGCGGTCGCGGCGGTTAGCGTGTGCCCATGAGCGACCTCACGTTCGGCTACGCCGCGATGCTGGAGCAGTTCCACCCGAGCGAGGTCGTCGACCTCACCGCGCTGGCCGAGGAGCACGGCTTCTCCGGCTGCATGGCCGCCGACCACTTCCAGCCGTGGGTGCCCCAGCAGGGCCAGGCTGCCTTCGTCTGGAACGTCCTCACCGCCGTCGGCGAGCGCACCCGCGGTGACATGGGCCCGGGCGTGACCTGCCCCAGCTTCCGCTTCCACCCCGCGATGGTCGCCCAGGCCGCGGCGACGCTGGAGGCGATGTACCCCGGCCGCTCGTGGCTCGGCGTCGGCTCCGGCGAGGCGCTCAACGAGCACGTGATCGGCGGCTACTGGCCCGAGGCCGGCGAGCGCAGCCGCCGCATGTTCGAGGCCATCGAGCTGATCAAGAAGCTCTTCGACGCCTCGATCGCGGGCAAGGACATCAAGCACAAGGGCGAGTTCTTCACCATGGAGACGAGCCGGCTGTGGACCATGCCGGAGGTCGCTCCCCCGGTGCTCGTCGCCACCGCCGGCCCGATCAACGCCAAGAAGACCGGCAAGGTCGCCGACGGCATCATCACCGTCGGCGCCCCGCTGGAGAAGATCGAGGGCCTGTTCGCCAAGTTCGCCGAGGGCGCCCGCGAGGCCGGCAAGGACCCCGACACCATGCCCAAGGTGCTGCAGCTGCACATGTCGTGGGCGGCCACCGACGAGGAGGCCCTGTCCAACGCGCTGACCGAGTGGCCCAACGGCGGCATGAAGTTCCCCAAGGCCGACATCCGCAGCCCGCACGACTTCGCGCAGATGGCCCAGCTCGTGCGCCCCGAGGACTTCGAGGGCCGCATGGTCATCTCCTCCGACCCGGACGAGCACCGTGCCTACATCCAGCGCTTCGTCGACCTCGGCTTCGACCGGATCTACCTGCACAACGTCGGCCGCAACCAGGCCGAGTGGATCGAAGTCTTCGGCCGCGACGTGCTGCCCAAGCTCACCCGCTGAGCGAGGCATCCGGCACATCGCGAAGGGTTCTTGGGGTCATGACCCCGAGAACCCTTCGCGGTGTCGAGGGGCCGGGCAGGATGGGGCGGTGAGCAAGACCGGTATGCCGCGACGCCCCTCCGCGCGTCCGTTCACGCCCGCTCGGGACCGGGTGGCTCCGGGGGCCTTTCTCGTGGGCCTCGGCGTCTTCGCCCTGCTGGTCGCCTCGGCGAGCATCGACGGGCCGGGCTGGTTCGACCCCGGCGAGCAGTGCGCCCTCGACTCCAGCGGTGGCGTCAGTTCGGCCGCCAGCGGCGAGTTCGCCAAGCAGGTGCGGTTCTTCCCGCCGCGCGTCTCCTGCTCGCTCGGCGGCATCGTCCACGCCTACCAGAGCGAGGCGCGGTCGTGGCTGACCGGGCTCGTCCTCCTGGCCGCCCTGGCCTGCCTCGTGGCCGGGACGGTGCTGCTGTGGCGTCGCGCCCGAAGGATGCGGGCCCGCACTCCGGGCGGCCGCGCGCGGTGGCACGTGCCGCTGATGGCGGTGGTCGGCGCCCTGTCCACCGGGGTCTGGGCCTTCGTGCTGCTGCTGGCACTGTTCACCATGGAGACGGCCTGGAGCTGGGTGGCCGCCGCAGCCGCGTGCCTGGTGCTCACCCTGCCCCTGCTCATCCACCTGGACACCGTGACCGGGCCACCGCGGCTCTGGCGCTCGACGTCGTGGTGGCGCGCGCTCCTCGTGCTCGGTGCGACCGCCGTTGGCGGGACCGCCTCGGCGCTGGCAGCCCACGCGGGCGACGGTGGCCCTGCGCTCGGTGCGGCCTCCGTCGCGATGGCGGTCGGTGGCGCGACCGGGGCCGCGCTGGCGTCCGGCGCCACCTGGCTGGCTGCCCGGCACATCCGCCCTGGACAACCCGAAGAGTTGTCGGGGTCATGACCCTGACAACCCTTCGCCCTGTCGGAAACGGAAAGTCGGGCGACCGGCATGCCACCTCTCTGGGATCATCGCGGCCGTGAGTCTTCGGGAACGCCTGGCCCGCCTGCGGGTCGACACGACACCGCTGCGCGAGTCGCGCGACTTCCGGCTGCTGTTCTGGGCCGGCACGGTCTTCTACCTCGGCGGCATGGTCAGC